>NZ_JBGOSN010000006.1:0-153643 GCF_046335115.1 Paracoccus sp. P2
ACATCTTCACATTCGCCAGATCGACACCCGTGCCATCCGCGCGAACCCGCGCCTTCACGTTGTAGTCGATCACCCGCTTCACTGGCACGAGGATCTTCATCGGATGCTCCTCAATAGAACGCCTGCAGCCCGGTGATCGCGCGGCCCAGGATCAGGGCATGCACGTCATGGGTGCCTTCGTAGGTGTTGACGGTTTCCAGATTGACCATGTGCCGGATCACCTGGAATTCCTCGGAAATCCCATTGCCGCCATGCATGTCGCGGGCAACCCGCGCGATCTCCAGCGCCTTGCCGCAGTTGTTGCGCTTGACGACGGAGATCATCTCGGGCGCGGCATTCGCAACGTCGAGCAGGCGCCCCACCTGCAAGGAAGCCTGAAGGCCCAGGCTGATCTCGGTCAGCATATTTGCCAGCTTGAGTTGGTAGATCTGCGTGTTCGCCAAGGGCTTGCCGAACTGCTTGCGGTCGAGGCCATATTGTCGCGCGGCATGGAAACAGAACTCGGCTGCGCCCAGCACCCCCCAGGAAATGCCGTAGCGGGCGCGGTTAAGGCAGCCGAACGGACCCTTCAGCCCCTCGACATGTGGCAGAAGCGCGTCCTCGCCCACCTCCACACCGTCCATCACGATCTCGCCGGTGATCGAGGCGCGCAGGCTTAGCTTGCCGCCGATCTTGGGCGCCGACAGGCCCCTGGTTCCCTTGTCCAGCACAAAGCCGCGGATCTTGCCGCCATGCGCCTCGGACCTAGCCCAGACCACGAAGACATCGGCGATGGGGCTGTTCGAGATCCACATCTTCGTGCCGTTGAGAACATAGCCAGCCGCGGTCTTCTTCGCCGTGGTCTTCATCCCGGCGGGGTCGGATCCCGCATCGGGCTCCGTCAAGCCGAAGCAGCCGATGAACTCGCCCGAAGCCAGTTTGGGAAGATATTTGCGGCGCTGTTCCTCGGATCCGTAGGCATAGATCGGATACATCACCAGAGAGGCCTGCACCGACATCATGCTGCGATAGCCGCTATCGACCCGCTCAACCTCGCGCGCGATCAGGCCGTAGCTGACGTAGTTCGCGCCGATGCCGCCATATTCCTCGGGGATGGTGACGCCCAACAGGCCCATCGCGCCCATTTCACGGAAGATTTCGGGGTCGGTTTCCTCTTTCGCGAAAGCTTCGATCACACGCGGCTGCAGCTTTTCCTGCGCATAGACCCGGGCGGCATCGCGGATCGCCCGCTCGTCCTCCGTCAGCTGCCCATCCAGCCGGAGGGCGTCCTCCCAGTCGAAACGCGACAGTTCAGGGACGTCCTTCGGGCTGGGTTTCGGTCTATCGGTCATCAGAAATCCTCCGGGAATCAAACACGTTCGAGAAGCAGTGCCGAGCCCTGGCCGACGCCGATGCACATCGTGACAAGGGCGTGGCGGCCGGTGCCCTGCGACAGATCGAAGGCGGCGGAACCGGCGATGCGGGCGCCCGACATGCCCAGCGGATGGCCAAGCGCGATGGCGCCGCCATTGGGGTTCACGCGGGGGTCGTCGTCCGCAAGGCCCAGGCTACGGGTAACGGCCAGCGCCTGCGCTGCGAAGGCCTCGTTCAGCTCGATCAGCGCCACCGCCTCGATGCCGATCCCGGCCTTTTCCAGCAGCTTGCGCACCGCAGGCACCGGGCCGTAGCCCATCACGCGTGGCGCGACACCGGCCGAGGCGCCACCCACGACGCGCGCGCGTGGCGTCAGGCCGTGGCGCTTCACCGCCACCTCCGACGCCACGATCAACGCCGCCGCACCATCGTTCACGCCGCTGGCGTTGCCGGCAGTGACCGACCCGTCAGGCCGGGTGATCGGCTTCAAGCGGGTCAGATCCTCAAGCGTGGTGGCGCGGGGGTGTTCGTCCTGAGTCACTTCGGCCGTCTTGCCGCGCCCGAGCGCAACGGTCACCGGCAGGATTTCCTGCGCCAGCCGGCCGCTCGCCTGCGCCGCAGCGGCTTTCTGCTGCGAGCGCAGGGCGAAGGCGTCCTGATCCTCGCGGCTGATCGCGTGATCGTCGGCCAGGTTCTGCGCAGTCTCGGGCATGGAGTCGGTGCCGTATTGCGCCTGCATCCGCGGATTGACGAAGCGCCATCCGATGGTGGTGTCATGGATTTCGTGCGCGCGGCTCCAGGCACCCGGCGCCTTGGGCAGCACGAAAGGCGCGCGGGTCATGCTTTCGACGCCCCCGGCGATGGCCAGATCCATGTCGCCCGACTGGATCGCGCGGGCGGCAGCCGCGACGGCCTCGAGCCCCGAGCCGCAGAGGCGGTTCACCGTCACCCCCGGCACGGTTTCCGGCAGGCCCGCCAGCAATAGCGCCATGCGCGCGACGTTGCGATTGTCCTCGCCGGCCTGGTTGGCGCAGCCCAGCCAGACCTCCTCCACCGCCGCTGGGTCGAGGCCCGGATTGCGCGCCAGAAGCGCCGCCAGCGGCAGCGCGGCCAGATCGTCGGTGCGCAGCGGGGCCAGCGCCCCGCCATAGCGGCCGATCGGCGTGCGGATATAATCGCAGATGAAAGCGTCGGTCATCGGATCCTCACAATTCTTCGGGGGTCTTGCCTTCGGCCGCGGCGCGGGCCAGCAGGTCGGGAACGCTCCAGGACAGTGGGTCTTCGGCGGCATAACCTTCGATCCGCCGCAGGATTTCAGACAGGCCGACGCGGCCCGCCCAATGCATCGGCCCGCCGCGCCAGCGCGGAAAGCCGTAGCCGTGGATCATCACGAGGTCGATGTCGGCCGCGCGTTCAGCAATCCGTTCGCCAAGGATACGGAAGCCCTCCTCGACCATCGCGGCAGTCGCACGGGCCACGATCTCCGCGTCGGTGAATCGACGCCGTACAATCCCCGCCCGCGCGCTTTCCTCCACCACGATCCCGTCGATCAGCGCCGAGGATACGGCCTTGCCGCCCGTATGGTCATACCAGCCGGCGCCGGTCTTGCGGCCCAGGCGGCCGGTCTCCTCGACGATGCGGTCGGCGATGGGGATGTAGCGAAAGCCCGGCATGGTCTTCCAGCCCAGCCGCTTGCGGTTGGCATAGGCGATGTCCAGCCCCGACAGGTCCTGCACCTCGTAAGGCCCCATCGCCAGGCCGAAGCCGCGCATCGCTGCGTCGATCTGCGCCGGCAGCGCGCCCTCGATCAGCATCACGTCGCAGCACTGGCGATAACGGGTCAGGATGCGGTTGCCGATGAAGCCGTCGCAGACCCCGGCCAGCACCGGAATCTTCCTCAGCCGCGCCGCGAGCCGCAGGGCGGTGACAAGGGTTTCCGGCCCGGTGTCCCGCGCCCGGATCACCTCGACCAGCTTCATCACATGCGCCGGGCTGAAGAAATGCAGGCCGAGGAAGCGCGTGGGATTGCGCAGCCCCTCGGTGATCCGGTCAGGGTCCAGATAGGAGGTATTGGTTGCCAGGATCGCGGTTTCCGGCAGGGCCGCATCCAGCGCGGCGAAAACCTGGCGCTTGACCGACAGATCCTCGAACACGGCCTCGATGGCAATGTCCACCGGGGGCAGATCGTCATAACCGGCGCAGAAGGTGAACAGCCGCTCCATGTCCGAAGCGGCCCGTTCCGCACTGGCCTTGCCACGCTTGACCGCATCGTCGAACAACCGCGCGATATTGGCACGGGCTCGTTCCACAGCGGCGGCGTCGGTCTCAACCAGCGTGACGGTGACGCCAATACCGGCCAGGGCATAGGCAATGCCCGCGCCCATCGTGCCGCCGCCCACAACCACGGCCGAACGGACATCCGCCCCCTGGGCCTTGCCCTGCCCCATTGCGGCGCGTTCGGCAAAGAAGACATAGCGCAAGGCAGCGGCCTGATCGCCGGTCTTCAGATCCAGAAAGTTCTGGCGTTCCAGCGCCAGCCCCTCGGCCAAGGACAGGCGCACGGCAGCTTCGATCAGGTCGATGGCCCTTTGCGGGGCGATCTGCTGCGGGCTGCGCCGGGCGGCCTGCTTTCGGGCAGCCTCGATGGCGACGGGATCGCAGGCGGGCGCGGGCCGCGCGCCGGTCGCGGGACGATCCGGCAGGGCCAATATCCGCGCCGCGGCCACAGGATCGTCGGTCACGGCATCGACGAGGCCGATCCGCAGCGCCTCGGCCGCACCGATCACCCGGCCCTCGGGGATCAGCGACAGCGCCTGCTCCAGCCCGACCAGCCGCGGCAACCGCAGCGTGCCGCCCGCACCGGGGACCACGCCCAGCGTCACCTCGGGCAGGCCCAGGGTCGCGCGGGACGCCGCCACCCGCGCGGCGCAGGCCAGCGCCAGTTCCAGCCCGCCACCCAGTGCCGCGCCGTTGATCGCGGCCACAACCGGCACCGGGAAGTTCTCGATCCGGTTTGCGATATCGGGCAGATGCGGTGGCCGCGGCGGGGCCGAGAACTCTTTCGCATCCGCCCCGGCGACAAAGGTTTTTCCCGCGCCGGTCAGCACCACGCGCGCGACGCCGGCGGCTTCCGCCCGGTCCAGCGCCATCATCAGCCCCGCGCGCACCGCGCGCGAGGCGACGTTCACCGGCGGGTTGTCGATGGTGATCACCGCGATGTCGTCGGCAAGGGAAAGGTGAACCGCGTCGCTCATGTCTGCCTTTCAGAGATGCGGGTGGATGCCGCCGGAGACGGCCATGATTTCGCCGGTGACAAAGCGGGCCGCGTCCGAGGCGAAGAAGGCCACCGCTTCGGCGATTTCCTCGGGTTCGGCCATGCGGCGATTGAAGGCCAGCGCGGTCAGCCGCGCCGCCTCGGCCTCGGGCATGTTCTGCGTGACCGAGGTGCGGGTCAGCCCCGGCGCGACGGCGTTGACGGTCACGGCGGGGGCCAGTTCGGCCGCAAGGCTGCGTGTCAGCGAGGCGATGGCGGCCTTGGCGGCTGCGTAATCCACCTGCCCCGCCTCGCCGCCGAACACCACCGTCGCGAAGTTGACGATCCGGCCGAACCTGCGCTCAACCATCCCCGGCGCGAAGGCCCGGATCAGGTGGAAATTGCCCATCAGGTTCAGCTCGAAGGTCGAGCGGAACTGCGCCTCGTCCATTTCCAGGAACGGAGTGTAGAGCCGGGGCGAGCGGATACCGCCCACGGTATTGACCAGCACATCGGCGCCGCCGAAGCCTTCCTGCGCCAGGGCGCAGAACGCCTCGGCCTCAGCTGCGGCGGTAATGTCGCAACGCAACGAAACAATGCGCGCGGCAGGATATTCGGTGCCCAGAAGCGCCACGGTTTCCGCCAGCCGTGTGCCCGAGATGTCGGTCAGGGCCAGAGCCTCTGCCCCGTCCTGCAACAGCCGCCGGGCGACGGCGCGACCCATCGGGCCGCCTGCCCCTGTCAGCACGACACGCGGTCCCGCGATACGGGTCATTTCTTCATGGCCTCGTATTCGGCCCGCAGTTCGTTGCGCAGCGCAAATTTCTGGATCTTGCCCGATGCGGTCGAAGGCAGGCGGTCGCGAATTTCCAGCCGCTCGGGGAAATACTGCTTGGCCAGATGAAGGCCGGACAGGAAGTTCACCATCGCCGGGAGGTCGATGCTTTGGCCGGGCTTCGGCACGATGAAGGCGCAAGCACGCTCGCCCAGCCTTTCGTCCGGATAGGCAACGATGGCGACCTGCTGCACGGCCGGATGCTTGTAAAGCAGCGCCTCGACCTCGACGACCGGAATATTCTCGGCGCCCCTGATGATCACGTCCTTGGAACGGCCGCAGATCCGGATATAGCCCTGCTCATCCATGCGCGCGATGTCGCCGGTATCGAACCAGCCCTCGGCATCGGTAGCGTTCCATTGCGGACGCTTGAGATAACCGGCGAAGTTCGAACAGCCGCGCACGAACAGTTCTCCCTCCTGCCCCGGGCCCAGCGGCATGCCGTCGGGGTCGCGGATCTGCAGCTCCATCCCCGGCAGGGCAAAGCCGTCGGTCTGGACCGAACGCTCGTCAGGATCCTCGGGCGCGACCACCGTGACGGCGCCGTTCTCGGTCATGCCCCAGGCCGAAATGACCTTGGCGTCCAATATCCGCTGCGCCCGTTCGACCAGGGGTCCGGGGATCGCGGTGCCGGCGCAAAGGAAGATGCGCAGCGAGGAAGGATCGGTGGCGCCTTCCTCGACCGCCGAGGTCAGGTCCATCAGGAAAGGGGTCGAGGCCATGGTGAAGCTGACCCACTCGTCCTGGATCAGCCGTGCGGCAAGATCCTTGTCCCAGCTGTCCATCAGGATCATGCGGGCGCACAGCATCACCGGCATCAGGAACCCATACATGAAGCCGGTCTGGTGCGCCATCGGCGAGAACATCAGCACGGTGTCATCCGCGCCCAGATGCAGCCGGTCGGCATAGGCCACCAGGTTGGAATACATCGTGTTGGCCGTATGCATCACGCCCTTCGGCTCGCCCGTGGTGCCCGAGGTGTAGATCAGCTGGCAAACGTCGTTCGCATCGCCCCGGTCACGAGCCGAGACGGCGCGCAGATCCGCGCCCACCTCCAGCGCCGGATCCAGCAACAGCGCATCGAAGCTGTTCGGTCCATCGCCGCCGGCAACGATGACATGGCGCAGGTCGGGCAGATCGGGGCGCATGCTCTCGGCCATGGTCTCGTGGTCGAAGCCGCGAAACAGTTTCGGCACCACAAAGGCCTTGGCCTCGCCAT
The DNA here is from genome assembly GCF_046335115.1 of Paracoccus sp. P2. NCBI lineage: Bacteria > Pseudomonadati > Pseudomonadota > Alphaproteobacteria > Rhodobacterales > Paracoccaceae > Paracoccus > Paracoccus sp. P2. Next base: position 6,661 of record NZ_JBGOSN010000006.1, read on the forward strand.
GCTTCAGCATGAACAGCAGCTCGTGTTCGCGAAAGATCGGCATCACCGGATTGAAGACCACGCCCAGCTTGCGGCAGCCGATGTAGAGCGCGACGAGCTCCCAGCTGTTGGAAAGCTGGCAGGCCAGCACGTCGTCGCGGCCAAGGCCGAGCCTGCGCAGCCCCGCCGCCACGCGCCAGGACAGCGCGTCAAGCTCGGTCCAGGTCAGGTCGCGGCGGTCGCCGGTCGCTGTCACGATGCTGGTCAGCGCCACCGCCTGCGGCTTTTCGCGCAGACAATCCTCGAAATAGTCGAGCAGCGTCTTGCCGGGCCATAGACCCTCGGCCTCCATCCGGGCGCGGCGCGGTTCGATCAGGACGGCATCGAATTTCATGGGTTCTTCCTCCCCTTTTTCTCCCGGCTCAGCCGGTGACGGCCTTGCCGGCCCGCTCGCGGGCGATGATGTTCTTCATGATGTGCGCGGTGCCGTCGCCGATCTGCAGGCCCAGCACGTCGCGCAGCCGCTGCTCGAACGGCAATTCGTTGGAATAGGCGGCATGGCCATGGATCAGCAGGCAGGCATGGATCGCCTCGTAGGCCAGCAGCGGCGGCCACCATTTCGCCATCGCAGCCTCCGCCACATGCGGCAGACCGTTGTCCTTGAGCCACAGCGCGTTCAGCGACAGCAACCGCGCCGCCTCGACCTTGGTGTCGAAATCGGCAAGCTGGTGGGTGATGCCCTGGAAGGCGGCCAGCGGTTTGTCGAAAGCCCTGCGCCCGCCGATATAGTCCCAGGTCTCGTCCAGCGATTGCCGCGCGGTGCCCAGGCATTGCAGACCGATCAGCGAACGCGAGAAGTCGAAGCCCTGCATGACCTGGACGAAGCCCTTGCCCTCGTCTCCCAGCAGGTGATCGGCGGGCACGCGCACGTTGTCGAAGAAGATCGAGCCGCGGCCGATGGCGTGCTGGCCCAGGTCGGTGAAGCGGGTGGTGGAAATGCCGGGCGTGTCCATCGGCACGAAGACGGCGGAAATGCCGCGCGCCCTGTCCTCGGGCCTGCCGGTGCGGGCAAAGACCACCGCGCCTTTCGCCTGATCGGCGCAGGAGATCGAGGTCTTTTCGCCGTTGATGACATAATGGTCGCCGTCGCGTTCCATCCGCAAGCCCAGGTTCGCGGCATCCGAACCGCCACGCGGCTCGGTCAGGGCGATGGCGACGATCAACTCGCCCCCGATCAATTTGGGCAACCATTCGCGCTTGATCTCGGGATTGGCGAAATTCGCAAGAATCTGCCCGTTCAGCGAGGCGAGGATGTTGACATAGCCCATGTTGAAATCGCCCCGGGCGATTTCCTCGATGATGACGCCGGAATAGATGGCGCCGGAGCCGAGGCCGCCGAATTCCTCGGGCAGTTCCGGCGCGATCAGGCCAAGGCCGCCCATCTCGCGCAGAAGATCGGGGCCGAAGCCGCCCGCCTTCTCACGCGCCTGATAGCCGGGGGCCAGTTTCTCGGCGGCGAACTTGCGGGCGAGGTCGCGCAGTGCGTTCAGTTCCTCGGTGTCGAAGATGGTGGGATACATGGGCTGCCTCATTGAACCATCAGATATTTGCGGGTGATTTCCGGGTCGGCATAGAAGCCGTCCACGCTGCCGTTCCAGACCATCATGCCCCGGTCGATGACATAGACCCGGTCGGCGCAGCGACGGATCGTGTTCAGCGCCTGTTCGGACACGATCATCGACACCCCCTCGCGTTTCAGCGCGACGATGGCGTCGACCACCTCCTCGGCGATCTTGGGCGCCAGCCCCTCATGCGGCTCGTCGAGCAGCAGAAGCTTCGGGCAGGTCAGCAGCGACCGGGCGATGGACAGCATCTGCTGCTCGCCCCCGCTCATCACCCCTGCCTTGCGGTGACGATAGTCGTGCAATTGCGGGAACAGGCGGAACACCTCGTCCACCGTCCAGCGGCGGCGGCCGGCGGCGGCGGCGACCGGCCGCGGCACGTTCAGGTTTTCCAGTACCGAAAGCGAGGCGAAGACGCGCCGGTCCTCGGGCACATAGCCCACGCCGCGGCGGATCACCTCATGCGGGCGCATCCCGGCCAGCGGGGCACCATCGAAGACGATCTCGCCCCCCGTCACGGCAATCTGGTCACGGACGATGGACTTCATCGTCGAGGATTTGCCGACCCCGTTCCGCCCGATCAGGCAGACCACCTCGCCAGGCGCGACCTCCAGGTCGATCCCGTGCAAAACCTCGGCCTTGCCATAGGCGGCGTGCAGGTCTGAAATGCGCAGCATCATCAGTGCCCCCCTCCCAGATAGACGGCCTGCACCTCGTCATTGGCCTTGATGTCCTCGGGGCTGCCCTGGGCCAGGATCGCGCCGCGCACCATGACGGTGACGCGCCGGGCGATCTTCATCACCACGTCGATGTCGTGTTCGACGAAGATCAGCGTCTTGCCGGTGGCATCGACCCGTTCGGCCACCATCTCCATCAGGAAGTGGCGTTCCTTGATCGACATGCCGGCGGTGGGCTCGTCCAGCAGCAGCAGGTCCGGGTCAGCGGCCAGCGCCATGCCGAATTCCAGCCGCTTGCGGTCGCCGAGGCTCAAGTCCGCGACCGTATCCCGCGACCGTTCGGCCAGGCCCACGGTTTCCAGCATGGCGTGGGCACGGTCGATCTTTTCGGCATAGACCCGGCCCGAGAGCGAGGCCCATTTGCCCGAAGCGATGACGTAAGCCGCCATCATGTTTTCCAGCACCGACATGTGCAGAAAGGCGCGGCTGATCTGGAAAGTGCGGCCGATCCCCCTTTTGGCCAGCCGCGCCGGCGGCAGCGCCAGGATGTTCTCGCCCTTGAAGATCATCTCGCCCTCCACCCCCGGCAGTTGCCCGGCGATGCAGGCGATGAAGGTGGATTTCCCCGCCCCGTTCGGGCCGATCAGGGCGTGGCGTTCACCCCTGGGGATGTCGAAGGAGATGTCCTTCAGCGCGATGAAGGCACCATAGGCCTTGCGGATGTGGCGGGCGGAGAGGATCGGCTGCATCAGCGGATCCCCCCGAGCATCGCCCGCAGCCGGGCCGAGACACCGGCGAAGCCGGCCGGGGCCACCAGGCAGATCGCCAGCAGGATCAGGCCCAGCACCAGTTCCCATTCGTGGATCACCTTCGAGACGAAGGTGGCCAGCAATTCGTAGATGATGCCGCCCCAGATACCGCCGGCAAAGCTGTTCAAGCCGCCGATGACGACCATGATCAGCCCGTCCAGCGTGATGCCCAGACCGGCATAGTCGGGGAAGGCCGCGCCATGCAGCACCGAATAAAGCGTGCCCGCGACCCCGGCGAAAAAGGCGGCGATGACGAAGGCCACCAGCTGCACCCGCCGCGCACCCAGGCCAAGCGCCTCGGCCCGGTAGCGATCCTGCCCCACGGCGCGGATCGACAGGCCGAGCGGGGATTTCACGATCCCCCACAGCGCCAGCAGGCAGAGCGTGACCACCGCCAGCACCGCCGTCGCATAGCCCTTTTCGGAAAGGCCAAAGCGCGGGATCATGAAACCGGTGATGCCGGTATCGCCGCCGGTGAAGTCATACCACTGGAACAGCACGGTATAGGTGATCTGCGCGCAGGCCAGCGTCAGCATCGCGAAATAGATCTGCGTCAGCCGCACGCAGAGCGCGCCGAAGACCAGCCCGCCAAGTGCCGCGGCCAGCGGGCCGATAGCCAGCGCCAGTTCCGGCGGCACCCCGCCCCGCACAACGGCCAGGGTGAAGCCATAGGCGCCAAGGCCGAAATAGGCGGCATGGCCGAAGCTGACCATGTGGCCGAAGCTCATCAGCAGGTTCAGCGACGAGGCGAACAGCGCCATGATCATGATCTCGGTCATCATGGTCGAGGTCGAGGTCGACGCCATCCAGTTGATCGCCAGGACCGCGGCCAGCGCCGGGACCACGAATTGCCAGCTGACGGTGGCACGGGCCACCCTGGCCCAGAGGGTTTTCAGATCCTGCGCGGTCATCGTGCCGGGCCTCCCTGACGGCCCATCGAGCGGGCGATGAGAACGGCGGCCATGATCAGGAAGATCAGGACCATCGACAGGCGGGGGAAATACATCACCCCGATCGCCTTGGTGACGCCGACCACCAACGCACCGGCCAAAGCGCCGTACAGGTTGCCCAGCCCCCCGATCACGCAGACGATGAAGGCCGAGACGATGATGGTGGTGTCGAGCAGGTAATTCACCTCGCCATAGGGCGCGCTCAGCCCCCCGGCCAGACCGGCAAGAAACGCCCCGGCGGCAAAGACCGCGGTGAAGATCAGCTTCTCGTTCACGCCCAGAAGCGCGACCATGCCGCGGTCATCGGTGCCCGCGCGCAGAAGGATGCCCGCCCGGGTGAAGTAGATCACCCAGATCATCGCCAGCACCACGATGAGCCCGGCGGCAAAGATCGCGATGGGGAACAGCGGGAAATAGGTGTCGCCCACCACCAGCGCCCCCATCAGCGCATCGGGCATCTGCACCGAGACGCTGTTCGCGCCCCAGGTCATGCGCACCAGGTCGCGGATGATCAGCACCAGCGCCACGGTGACGATCAGCTGCAGGATACCATCCTTGCCGTAGATGCGGCGCAGCACAGTCGTCTCGAACAGGACGCCCAGGGCCGAGACGGCCGCCGCCGAAGCCGCCACGGCGACGAAAAACCCCCAGAGCGTGCCCGGCGCGATCAACGGCACCAGCTCATAGGTCAGGAACGCGCCCAGCATGTAGAAAGAGCCATGGGCGAAGTTGATGATGCGGGTGACGCCGAAGATCAGCGTCAGGCCCGAGGCGATCAGGAAAAGCGTCATGCCTTCCATGAGCCCATTGACGAGCTGGATCAGAACCATCTGGATTTCCTCTGGCTGGTCCCGGCGGATCATCCCGCCGGGACGGGTTCGCAGAGTGGCCTACCTGGCAGCTCCACGGGCCTGGAGGATCAGATCCTCGGCAGGCATCAGTGGCGCGCCCTCGAACTTTTCCACCTCGGTCAGGATCGGGAAATCGTAGCCTTCGACCTTGGCCGCCTTGCCGACATAGACCGGCGCGTTCATCTGGCCGTCCAGCGCGCGGATGGTCAGGCCCTTTTCGCGCAGCCCGTCGAAGCTGACCTGCGGCAGCGCGGCGATGATCGCATCGGCTTCGACGGTGCCGGCCTTTTCGGCCACGGCGGCATAGAAATGCAGCCCGTCATAGGCATTGATCGCCCAGTCGGTCGGATATTCGCCATAGGCGGCGCGATAGGTCTCGATGAAGGCGGTTACCTCTGGCGACTGTTCCAGCGCAAAGAACGGTGCGCGGGCGATGCCATAGACGTTGTCGGCGGGCATCGAGGCGCCTTGCGATTGCAACGTGTCCACCGTCATCAGCGTCACGAGATTGGTCTTCTGGAAAAAGCCGAACCCCTGCCCCTGCTTCAGCGTCGCGCCCAGCGAGGGACCGAACAGCGGGGCGAAGACCGCATCGGGCTGCTGCGCCAGCGTGGCGGTGATATAGGGCGCCATCGCGGTCTCGCCGACCTTGGCATAGATCGGATCGGCAAAGGCGATATCGGGGCGCAGCTCCTTCAGTCGCTCGGTGAAGGCCGCGACCGAGGTATGGCCCCATTCGTAGTCGGAACCAAGCGCCGAGATCTTCTTCCATTCGGGCTTCTTCGCCACATATTCGGCCGCAGCATAGGCCTCCATCGTGGCACTGGCCTGCACCTGCCAGAAATAAGGCTGGTAGAGTTCGATATTGGCCCGCTGGGTCGAGCCGATGGCGGCATAGAACGGCACTTTCAACTCGGCCGAGACCGCGCTTTCCGCCAGCATCACCGCTGAAGAACAGACACCGGTCAACACGTCGATCCTGTCCTTGGTGATCAGGTCGCGCGCGACCTTGGCGCCCTCGTCGGGCTTGGTCTGGGTGTCGCGCACAATCAGTTCGACCGGACGGCCCAGGATGCCGCCAGCCGCGTTGATCTCCTCGGCGGCGATCTTCGCGCCGTTCAGCCCGTCCTCGGACAGGGCAGCGCAGGCCCCGGTAAGGTCGGCGGCAAAGCCGACCTTGACCGGCCCGTCCTGCGCCCCGGCAGATGTGGCCAGGGCTGCCAGCACCGCAGCGACAACGGTTTTCTTGTTCTTCTCAAGCATGAACTCCTCCCCAAGTTGCTTGATAACCATTTATTTATCTTGAGAATTTTCGGAAATCTGGCTTGCGCTTCTCCTTGAACGCAATGCCGCCTTCCTTGCTTTCTTCGGTGTCGTAATAGAGGCTGAGCGCATACATCCCGAGCCCTGCAATGCCGCGCTGATGCTCGGTGTCGATGTTGAAGCTGCGCTTGGCGATGGCGATGGCGGTGGGCGATTTCTCCATGATCTCGGCGCACCAGCGGTCCACCTCGGCGTCCAGCTGGTCATCGGGGACAACCGTGTTCACCAGGCCCATCGCCAGAGCCTCGGCCGCCTTGTAGCGACGACACATGTACCAGATCTCGCGCGCCTTCTTCTCGCCCACCACGCGGGCCAGGAAGGCGGTGCCGAAACCGGGATCGACCGAGCCGACCTTGGGTCCGACCTGGCCGAACTGCGCGCTTTCCGCCGCGATGGTGAAATCGCAGATCGTGCACAGCACGTTGCCGCCGCCCACGGCAAAGCCGCGCACCTTGGCGATCACCGGCTTGGGCACGTCGCGGATGATGGAATGCAGATCCTCCATCGGCAGGCCGATGGTGCCGCGCCCGTCATACTGCCCCTCATGGGCGGATTGATCGCCGCCGGTGCAGAAAGCCCGCTCCCCGGCGCCGGTCAGCACGATAACCCCGATGGACTTGTCCCAGCCGGCCTTGTTGAAGGCGTGGATCAGTTCCTCGCAGGTCTGGCCGCGAAAGGCGTTCATCCTGTCGGGGCGGTTGATGGTGATGGTGGCGACGCCGTCCTTCACCTCATAGATGATGTCTTCATAGGTCATGGCTTTCCCTTTCATCCGTGCATGGTCAGGCCGCCCGAGACCGAGATCACCTGACCGGTGATGAAGGCCGCGTCGTCGCTGGACAGAAACAGGATCGCGCCTGGCAGATCTTCGGGCTTGCCCAGCCGCCCCAGCGGGACAGCCTTGGCAAATGCCACGCGCAGCTTTTCCTTGTCGCCGGCCGCTTCCATGAAGTTTTCCAGCATCCCGGTTTCGGTCACGCCCGGACAGACGGTGTTGAAGGTGATGCCGTAGCGGGAATGTTCGCGCGCCAGGGTCTTCATGAAGGCGATGACCCCCGCCTTGCAGGCGCCATAGACGGATTCCCCCGACGAACCGCCCCGGCCGGCGTCCGATCCGATCGACACGATGCGTCCGCCGGCACCGCGTGCAACCATCGATTCCAGCACCGGCTTGGTGATGTTCAGCACCGTGCGCAGGTTGATATCGATGATCTTGTTCCAAAAATCCGGGCCGGATTTCAGGAACGGCGTAAACAGATCCCAACCTGCATTGTTCACCAGCACATCGATGGGGCCGAACTCGGCCTCGACCCGGGCGACAGCGGCGGCGGAGGCCTCGTAATCGATCAGGTTCACCACCATCGCAGTAGCCTCGCCTCCAACCCCGCGGATCGCTTCGACGACCTGACCGGCCGCCTCGGCACCGACATCGGCCACGACGACCCGGGCTCCCTCCTCGGCGAAGCGCAGGCAGGTGGCCGAACCGATGCCACCACCGCCGCCAGTTACGACAACTACTTTCCCTTTCAGGCCACGCAAAGCGATCTCCTTCCTGACTTCAGGCCACAGGGTCTCGGCCAGAGAAATCGCATTTTCTTGCGATATTTCTGTTGCACTGCCTTGTCCGAATCCCTGGACGGCCTCCCTGACAGCATCCTGCAGCAGTCGCAAATTTATGTCAATATATTTACTTTATTTTGCCGCATCGGCACGGCTTGACCTTGGCCCCGACTGCGGCCAGATTGGCGGCATGGCGAAAAGTGGCAGGAAAATCGGGAATCTGGGGTCGGGGCTGAGCAATCGGCTCTTTTTCCGCCTCTACCAATGCGCCAACATGTTGCACAAGACCGGCACCCGGGCGCTGGACGAGCACCACGTCACCACGCAGCAATGGGCGGTGCTGGGGGCGCTGACCCGCCCCGCCTTCGAGAACGGCGTCCCGGTGGGCGATCTGGCGGCCTTCCTGCTGGTCAGCCGGCAGAACCTGACCGGTGTGCTGACGCGGCTGGAGGCGATGGATTACATCGAGCGCGCGGTGGACCAAAACGACAACCGCTCGCGCCTGATCCGCCTGACCGACAAGGGCCGCAGCCTCTGGGACGAGGACATGCGGCCGGTGATCTCGGATTACTACGACAAGGCGCTGCGCGGCTTCTCGACCGAGGATCGGATCCACATGATCCATTACCTCGACAAGATGCTGCGCAATTTCAAGGATATCGACCCGGAGGCCGGGCCGGACAGGAAGGCGGCGGAATAGCCCGCCGCCCCGGCCACGCTAGAGACCGGCCCGCGCCCGCGCCTCTGCCGCCATCGCCTTGGCGATGATGATCTGCTGGATCTGCGTCGTGCCCTCGTAGATGCGGAACAGCCGCGCGTCACGATAGAGCTGCTCGGCCCGGTATTCGCGGATATAGCCATTGCCGCCATGCACCTGCACGTTGCGGTCGGCGATCCGGCCCACCGCCTCCGAGGCGAACATCTTGGCGCAGGAGGCCTCGACCCCGACATCCCGGCCATCGTCGCGCTTGCGCGCCGCGTCCAGCACCATGCAGCGTGCCGCATAGGCATCGGCGCGGGAATCGGCGAACATCGCCTGCAGCAGCTGGAAATCCGCCAGCGGCCGGCCGAACTGCCGGCGCGCGACGGCATAGTCCAGCATGTCGTCGATGATCCGCTCGGCCAGGCCGACACAGGCCGCCGCGATATGCAGCCGCCCCTTGTCCAGCACCTTCATCGCCGTCTTGAACCCCTGCCCCTCGACCCCGCCGATCAACGCCGAGACCGGCACGCGGCAATCGTCCAGGATCACGTCGCAGACATGGGCGCCCTGCTGGCCCATCTTCTTTTCCGGCTTGCCCAGGGACAGGCCGGGCGCGTCACGCTCGACCGCAAAGGCCGAGACGCCGGCAGCGCCCTTCTGCCCGGGATCGGTGCGCGCCATGACGGTGAACAGCCCGGCGTGGGGGGCGTTGGTGATGAAACGCTTGGTGCCGTTCAGCACATAGAAGTCGCCGTCCCTCCGGGCCGTCGCCTTGATCGAACCGGCGTCCGAGCCGACATCCGGCTCGGTCAGCGCGAACGAGCCGATCAACTCGCCCGAGGCCAGCCGCGGCAGGTATTTCGCCTTCTGCTCGGGGGTGCCGTCGATGGCGATGCCCTGCATGCCGATGCCGACATTGGTCGCGAACATCGAGCGGAAGGCCGGCGCGGCGCGGCCGAGCTCGAAGATGGCCATGACCTCCTCCTCCATGGTCAGGCCCAGCCCGCCGTATTCCTCGGGTGCGGTCAGCCCGAACAGGCCCAGCTCACGCATGCCGGCAACGATCCGCTCGGGAATGGCGTCGGTTTCGGCAACCTCGGCCTCGGCCGGGATCAGCTGCTCGTCCACGAAGCGGCGCAAGGTCGCGCAAAGCTGCGCGAGCGTATCGGGATCCATCGCCATCTCATCCTCCGCATTTATGACAATATATTTATATATAATCTCATGGAGAACATCCATCAAGCCAGAATTTATAAGCATTAGCTGTCAAAGTTTGTGGCGCCGATATGCAACCTATTGCCATATTATGACAATGCATTTACCTTTCCGCCGGAGGGGGAGGAATCTGCATGAAAGCTATCGTTCTGCATAAGCGGGGTCTCGACGGGGTCAGCCTGGACGACCTGCCGGCCTCGGATTGTCCGCAAGGCTGGGCGCGGGTGCGCATGGTCGCGGCCTCGGTCAATCGGGTCGATCTCTACATGCGCGACAATGGTGCCGGCATCACCCACGACCTTCCGCTGATCATGGGCGTGGATGGCGTGGGCGAGGTGATCGAGGCGCCGGGCGATTCCGGGCTGGCGTCGGGGGACCGGGTCATCCTCTATCCCTACGAGTTCTGCGGCGCCTGCCGGCCCTGCCTTGCCGGGGACCAGCCGCTTTGCCATTCCGCCCGCATCCTGGGCGAGCATCGCCACGGCACCTTCGCCGAACAGGTGGTCCTGCCGGCACGGTCGCTGGTCAGGCTGTCGCCTCATGCCGACATGGACCAGGCGGCGGTGCTGGGCGTGGCCTATCTTACCGCCTGGCGCATGGTCTTCGGCCAGATGCCGGCTGCGCCCGGCCGGACCGTTCTGGTGCAAGGCGCGGGCGGCGGCGTCGCATATGCGGCGATGCAACTGGCGCGCATGGCGGGCGCGCAGGTGATCGTCACCACCACCGGCGACGATAAGCTGGCGCATTTCCGCAATCTCGGGATCGAGGCCATCGACTACCGCGGCCAGGATGTGCCGAAGGCGGTGTTGCGCCTGACGGGTGGCGAAGGCGCCGATCTGGTCATCGACAATGTCGGCGAAAGAACCTGGGCCGCCTCGCTGCGCAGCCTGGCGCGCGGCGGCCATCTGGTGACCTGCGGGGCCACAACGGGGGCGCATCCGTCGGCCGACATCCAGCGGCTTTTCGTGCGGCAGCTGTCGGTCCACGGCTCGACCATGGGCTCGTTGGAGGAGTTCCGCCGGCTGATCCGCGCCTGGGAGGCAGGAGGTTTCGTTCCGCTGATCGACCGCGCCTTTCCGTTGGCCGAGATGTCGGCGGCCTTCGACCACCTCGAAGACCCCGCCCGCATGGGCAAGATCCTTGTTCACATCGCGTGAGGCAGCCATGACCTATGAAAACATCCTTGTCTCGGCCCAAGACGCCGTCGGCATCATCACGTTGCACCGCCCCGAGGCGCTGAACGCATTGAACCGGCAGCTGACAGCGGAACTGTCGCAGGCCGCAGCCGCATTCGACGCGGATCCCGACATTGGCGCAATCGTCGTCACCGGATGCGAGCGCGCCTTTGCCGCCGGCGCGGACATCAAGGAAATCAAGGACAAGACCTTCGCCGAGGTCTACGAGGAACAGCTGATCACCGCGACCTGGGAGGGCATCAGCCGGGTGCGCAAGCCGGTCATCGCGGCCGTTTCCGGCCATGCGATTGGCGGCGGTTGTGAGATTGCACTGATGTGCGACATCATCATCGCGTCCGAGACCGCCCGGTTCGCGCTGCCGGAGACCGGCATCGGCATCATTCCCGGCGCCGGAGGCACGCAGCGGCTGACCCGGCAGGTCGGCAAAGCCGCCGCCATGGACATGATCCTGACCGGCCGCGCAATCGACGCTGCCGAAGCCCTGACCATGGGCCTTGTCAGCCGCGTCGTCCCCGCCGGCACGGAGATCAAGGAGGCGCTTGCAATCGCCGCCCGTCTGGCAACCCTATCGCGCCCGGTGCTGCAACTGGCCAAGGAGGCCGTGAACAAGGCTTACGAAACCCACCTGCAAGAGGGCCTCTATGTCGAGCGCCGGCTGCTTTACGCGACCTTCGCACTTGATGATCGCCGCGAAGGAATGAACGCCTTTGCCGAAAAACGAAGACCCACGTTTCATAACCGTTGAGCCGCGCCAAAGCTTCGGGCCACCCGCACCGTCCGCATGGCAGCGGGGCCAGGCTTTCGGCTAATCCGCGGAAGGAGAATCAGGGCCGTTGCCGGTTCTGCCGCCGATTTCTTGTCGGCAAGACTGCCAGAAAACTGTTTCGGCATGCCGTGTCCGAGGTCTGGCTGCCAATCGGCGTCCGAAAGGGGCTCTGGCGATATGGTGAACAGGCCCATGGCAGCGTAGCTTTCCAACTCGCATAGCCGACGCGGACCTGCGTTTCGAGGGCGTCAGGCTCGGGGTTTGATGCGCCAGCCGTCGTTGCCGGTTTCGATGATGTTACAATGCTGGATAAGACGATCGCACCGTGCGGTGAAATGCGCATCCTCCAGCCGGGTGCAGGCCATCAACGGACTCGTGCCGTCCCAGTAAAACAGTTTCAGCCTGTCCGACCGGCGGGCCCGGGACACGAACACCCTGCCCGTGAATGGATCCCTGCGCAGCATCGATGACGCCGGCACAGCCAAACACCCTTCCTCCCCTTGCGAAAGTCGATGGGCCTGGTCGCGCCCATGATCCGCAGCCGGCAGGACGGGAATGTCATGAACTGGTAGCCCATGCGCGCACAAGGGCGGCGCAACCTCGCGGTGTTCAGCAGACGGTCGCGGTTCTTGGCAAAGACCGTCGGAACCCATACGGCTTCTTCAATGCCGGGCCCGACGAACCAGCGAAACAGCCGGTCATACTGCATCTGCTCCATCAGCTACCGCTCGGACCGGACCGAGAACGGGATCTGGAGAAGGCTGGCGCGGATCAGGCACTCCGGCGCGATCGAGGGGCGACCAAAGTCGATGTAGAGCCGGTCGAATTCAGCGCCGAGGCTGGCCGGCGCTTGGTTGACCACCTGCCGGATCTTGCGCAGCGGATGACGCGGCGGGATCCGGTCCTCAAGATCGATGTAGCCGAACAGCGCCAGGCATCATCACCCCCGCATCGCTGTGCTAACGGTGAATCCTGCTCCAGAACCCGCGCCGAGCCATGACTAAAGCAACGGCCCGTCAAAGCGCCGTCCACCCCCCATCGACGGAGATCGTCGTCCCGGTGATCTGATCCGCCGCCGGCGAGCACAGGAAGACCGCGGTGCCGCCCATCTGCTCGACCGTGGCGAATTGCCCCGAAGGCTGGCGCTGCAGCATGACCTTGGCGATCACCTCCTCGCGGCTCATGTTGTGGGTCTTCATCTGGTCGGGGATCTGCTTTTCCACGATGGGGGTCAGCACATAGCCGGGGCAGATGGCGTTGCAGGTGATCGGCTCCTTCGCGGTCTCCAGCGCCGTCACCTTGGTCAGGCCGACGATGCCGTGCTTGGCGGCGACATAGGCCGACTTGTATTCGCTGGCCGTCAGACCGTGCGCCGAGGCGATGTTGATCACCCTGCCCCAGCCGGCTTGGCGCATCAGCGGCAGCGCCGCCGCCGTGGTGTGAAAGGCGGAGCTCAGGTTGATGGCGATGATCGCGTCCCATTTCTCGGCCGGGAAGTCCGGGATCGGCGCGACATGCTGGATGCCGGCATTGTTCACCAGGATATCGCAGGCGCCGGCCTTCTCGATCAGGGCGCGGCAGTCGGCGCCCTTGGACATGTCGGCCTGGATATAGCGCACCTTGACGCCGTGCTCGGCGGCAAGGCTTTCGGCCAGCGCGTGATCCTCGGCCGCGTCGGTGAAGCTGTTCAGCACGAGATCCGCGCCCGCCCGCGCCAGCTCATGCGCGATGCCAAGCCCGATCCCCGAATTGGAGCCCGTCACCACCGCCGTCTTGCCGCCAAGGAATTTCTGGAACATCGCTGCCTCCACGCCTGCGTTGCTGTTGCCGCCGCAGCATGGGGAAAAAGCCCGCACCGCACAAGGTCGGAGACCGGCGGTCCGGCAAGGCGCGGGGCCGCCCGCAACCAGCCGGCAAAGGGCGCTTTCGATCACATTTTTGCGCGCCTGATTCATCCGCCAGAAACGCGCCCCGAAAGCCGCGGCGTGATCGCGGAATCCCCAAGAAAAAAGCGCCCGCACGAGGCGGGCGCAAGTCATGAGGCAGGTTTCATACAGGCAAGAAACCTATCGAGCAGTGCCTTATCTATACGCTTTTCGCCCCATGAGTCCAAGGCGTAAGTTTGCTTCAAGGTGAACGGACGGTTAATCTGCGCCGAGGCAGGACCAACGACCCGGAAAACAGGGCCATCGAGCATGCGATTCTTCAAGTTTGCTAACGAATCCGCGATCTGGCGGCGAATCGCCCTGTGCCTGTGTGTTGCATCCATGCCGCTGGCAAGCCTTGCCGAGCCCCGGCATGCCATTGCAATGTATGGAGAACCTGCGCTGCCGGCGGGCTTCACCCACCTGCCCTATGCCAACCCGCAAGCGCCCAAGGGCGGCACGATTCGCCTGGCCGAGACGGGCACCTTCGATTCGCTCAACCCCTGGATCCTGATGGGCAACCCGGTCTGGCCGATCTTCACCCAGCCGGGTCTGGTGGCCGAGTCGCTGATGATGCGCTCGATCGACGAGCCCTTCACGCTCTACGGCCTGCTGGCCGAAAGCGTCGAGACCGATGCCGACCGGACATGGGTCGAATTCACCCTGCGCCCCGAGGCGCGCTTCTCGGACGGCACGCCCGTGACCATCGAGGACGTGATGTGGTCCTATGAGGTGCTGGGGACCAAGGGGCATCCGCGCTATACCGCCGTCTGGTCCAAGGTCGAGACCATGGAACAGACCGGCCCGCGCTCGGTCCGCTTCACCTTCAACGCCGCCGACCGCGAGCTTTCCATGCTGATGGGCATGCGGCCGATCCTGAAGAAGGCGCAATGGCAGGGGCGCGATTTCGACCGGTCCAGCCTGATGGTACCCATCGGCTCGGGCCCCTATGTCATCGACAAGGTCGATCCGGGCCGCGCCATCACCTTCCGCCGCAACCCGGACTATTGGGGCCGCGACCTGGCGGTCAGCCGCGGGCTGCATAATTTCGACGTGATCCGCTATGACTATTTCGGCGATGCCTCGGCCATGTTCGAGGCGTTCAAGGCCGGCGAGATCGACGTCTGGCGCGAACTGGTCGCCGCACGCTGGGAACGCAATTTCGACTTTCCCGCCATGCGCGAAGGCCGGATGGTGAAATCCGAGATCGCGCATGGCCGCCCCTCGGGGATCATGGGGCTGGTGATGAACACCCGCAACCCGCTGTTCGCCGACTGGCGGGTGCGGCAGGCGATGATCGAGGCCTTCAACTATCGCTTCATCAACATGACGCTGACCGGCGGCAAGGATCCGCGGATCACCAGCTATTTCGCCAATTCCGACCTGGCGATGCAGCCCGGCCCCGCCACCGGGCGCGAGGCCGAACTGCTGGCGCCCTTTGCCGACCAGCTGCCGCCCGGCACCATCGAGGGCTATGCCCTGCCCGAGGGCGGCGAGCGCGCCATCGACCGCAAGGGCATCCGCGCCGCGCTGGACCTGCTGGGCGAGGCCGGCTGGACCGTGCAGGAGGGCGAGCTGCGCGATGCGGAAGGCCGCCCCTTCAGCTTCGAGATCCTGCTGAACCAGTCCGGCAGCGCCATGCGCACCAGCGCCGAGATGCGGCAGATCGTCGACATCTTCGTGCAATCGCTGCGCAACCTGGGCATCCGGCCCACGGTGACGCAGCTCGATGCCGCGCAATATGTCGAGCGGACGAACAATTACCAGTTCGACATGACCTGGTATGAACGCGGGCTGTCGCTGTCGCCCGGCAACGAGCAGCGGCTCTACTGGGGCCGCGAGGGCGTGGCCAAGCCGGGCAGCCGCAACTGGATGGGCATGGACAGCCCCGCCGCCGAGGCGATGATCGCCGAGATGGGTCATGCCCGCACGCATGAGGATTTCGTCGCAGCGGTCAGGGCCCTTGACCGAATCTTAACCGCCGGACGCTATGTCATCCCGGTCAGCTATTCACGGATTTCCCGCTTGGCCCATCGTGCCGACCTGGATTATCCTGAAAACACGCCGCTTTACGGTGACTGGCCCGGCTTCATGCCAGAAACCTGGTGGCAGGAGGAAAGAAAATGAAATTCAGTCGGATCGCAGCCATCCTGGCCGTCCTTGCGCTCGCCGCGTGCAATACCGTGGCCGGCGTGGGCGAGGACATCACCGGCGCCTCGCGCCTGGTGCAGGGCGGCCTGGGCGGAGGAGGCTACTGATGAAATGGGTTCACGTCCGCGACAACTGGCCCGCCTTCTTCGAGGCCATCGTCGAGAAATGGCCTGCGGCCGATGAAAGCGACCTCGAGGAGATCGACGGCGACCAGCGCGCCTTCATCGCCTATATCGCCGAGGTCACCGGGCAGGAGATCGACGAGACCAAGGACGAGATCCGCGAATGGCTGGCGGGCGAGATTCCCGCGGACATCGTCATGGACCCGATCCACGACAATCACTCGATCAAGCTGTCCTCGAAATATGTCGGCGAGGGCGAGGACGAATATGACGACGACGCCCGGTTCGGCGATGACGACGAAGTGCCCGACGACGGCGACTGAGGCGAAGGAAACGGGGCGATCCTGCGCCCGGCGCCGCGCCGCCGTGCAGGACCGGGGCGGGCCGGCGATTCCGGGCCGGAGCCCGGGTCGCTCGGCCCTGGCGGCGGACGGCTAGACCAGCAGATCGACCAGTTCGAACCGGGTCACGTCGACGATGCCCAGATCCGAGATGCGCAGTTCGGGGATCACCACCAGCGCCAGCAGCGAATGCTGCATATAGGCGTTGTTGAGCCGGCAGCCGCAATCCTGCATCGCCCTGACGATCCCCTGCGCGGCCTCGGCCACCTCCTCGGCCGGGCGGTCGGACATCAGCCCGGCGATGGGCAGCGCCACGGTCGCCAGTTCTGCACCGTCGCGGAACACGGTGACGCCGCCGCCGATCCGGCCCAGATGGTTCGCCGCCGCCGCCATGCTGTCGCGATCCGTGCCGACGACGATCATGTGATGGCTGTCATGCGCCACGGTCGAGGCCACCGCCATCCGGCCCCGATAGCCGAAGCCCGAGACGAAGCCGTTCACCACGCCGCCCGTCGCCCGGTGGCGTTCGACCAGCGCGATATGGCAGGTCTCGCCCTCGGCCTCGATCACGCCGTCGCGGATCGGCAGATCGGCGGTCAGCGCGCGGGTCGGGGCCTGGTTCTCGACCACGCCGATCACCCGCACCCGCGCGCTGTCGCCCATGGCGCGCAGAGCGAAATCCGCCCCGGCAAGGCTGCGCCCCAGATGCACCGAATTGCGCGCCTCATCGGGCCAGGCGATGCGCGGGCAATCGACCAGCAGCTTGCCGCCTTCGGCGACCAGCCGCCCCTGCGCGATCACCGCCTCGATGGGCAGGCTGCGCAGGTCCGAGGCCAGGATCACGTCCGCCCGCCGCCCCGGCGTGATGCTGCCCAGCTCGCGCTCCAGCCCGAAATGCTGCGCCGCGTTGATCGTCGCCATCTGGATCGCCACCAGCGGGTCGCAGCCGCAGTCGATGGCATGGCGCACCACCCGATTCATGTGCCCGTCATGGACCAGCGTGCCGGAATGGCTGTCATCGGTACACAGGATGAAGAAGCGCGGGTCGAGCCCCTTTTCGGTGATCGCGGTGATCTGGCTTTCCACGTCATACCAGGCCGAGCCCAGCCGCATCATGCAGCTCATGCCCTGGCGCACGCGGGCGATGCCCTGCGCCTCGGTCGTGGTCTCGTGGTCGTCATTGGCGCCGCCGGCGACATAGGCGTGGAAGGGCCGGCCCAGGTCGGGGCTGGCGTAATGCCCACCCACCGTCTTGCCGGCGGCGCGGGTGGCGGCGATCTCGGCCAGCATCTGCCGGTCGCCGGCGGCAACGCCGGGAAAGTTCATCATCTCGCCCAAGCCGACGATGCCCTCCCAGCCCATGGCCTGCGCCACCTCGCCCTCGGTGATCGGCTGGCCGGTGGTTTCCAGACCGGGCGCCGAGGGCGCGCAGCTGGGCATCTGCGTGAACATGCTGATCGGCTGGAGCAGCGATTCGTCGCGCATCAGCCGCACGCCTTCGAGGCCCAGCACATTGGCGATCTCGTGCGGGTCGTGGAAGATGGTCGTGGTGCCATGCGGGATCACTGCGGCGGCAAAGCCCGCGGGCGTCAGCATCCCCGATTCGACATGCATATGCGCGTCGATCAGGCCGGGAACCATGTAGCGGCCCTCGGCCTCGATCACCTGCGTATCGGGCCCCACGGACGGTCCGGCATCCGGCCCGACATAGGCCACCCGGCCGTCCGCCACCGCCACGTCGATGCCGGGGATCACCTCGCGGCTGTGGACATTGACCCATTGCCCGCCCCGGATGACCAGATCGGCGGGCGCCCGCCCCGCCGCCACCTCGACCAGCCGCGCCTGCGCCTCGATCCACGGTTTCAACATGCCTGCCTCCTTGTCCGTTGCCCCCAGATTGCGGCAGGGTGGCGCGAAAGGAAAGGCGGCGCGATGGAATGGAGCGGCGAGGCCAGCGTGATGGCGCGGCAAAGGCACGGCGAAAGCGCCGCGATCCTGACCGTGCTGACACAAGAGGCGGGGTTGCTGCGCGGGTTGGTGCCGGGCGGGGCCAGTGCCAGGCGGGCCGCCATGCTGCAGCCGGGCAACCGGGTCAGCCTGCGCTGGCGGGCGCGGCTGGAGGATCAGCTGGGCACCTTTGCCGTCGAGCCGGCGCGGGCGCGGCCCGGCCTGCTGGCCGGGGCCGATGCGCTGGCCGGGGTGAACGCCGTCACCGCGCTTCTGACCTTTGCCCTGCCCGAGCGCGACCCCCATCCCCGCCTGGCCGCCGCGACCGAGGCGCTCCTGGACCTGATGGACGCGGGCGGGGACTGGGCCGAGGCCTATCTGCGCTGGGAGATGCGGCTTCTGGACGAGCTGGGCTTCGGGCTGGACCTGACCCGCTGCGCGGTGACGGGATCGCGCGAGGGGCTGGCCTATGTCAGCCCGCGCTCGGGCCGGGCGGTTTCGGCCCAGGCGGCAGGGGATTGGGCACCGCGGCTCTTGCCGCTGCCCGCCATGCTGGGCGGGCGCGGCAATGGCGGGATCGAGGACGCGCTGGCCCTGACCGGGCATTTCCTGCAAGCGCGGCTGGCCGAGAGCCATGCGGGCAAGCCCCTGCCGCCCGCACGCGCCCGGCTGGTCGCCCGGCTTACTGCGCCGCGGCCCGCCAGCGGATCGTGACGTCCGGGCCGGTCATCACCAGTTCCTCGCCCTCGCGCCTGGCCTCGCGCACCGCGCCGAGCGCCTGGAAGAACGCATGTTCGCCGCCTTCTTGCAGGCAGGCGCGGCGCGTCGTGGCCAACGCGCCCAGGTCCAGCGCCGGCAATGTCGCGTTGTTGCGGCCGGTGAACAGGTTGCAGGGCCCCTGCCCCGAGACCGCGCCGTCCTCGGCGATGCGCAGGGTGGGCGTGCCCGAAACCTCGACACCCTCCACCGCGATCAACGTATATTCGCCGGGGATCTGCGCGGCGGCGTCCGGTTCCGCACCACAGGCGGCCAATCCCAGGGACAGCGCCAGCATCAGTTTCCGCATGATTTGCCTCCTTCCGGCTTGGGGATCATTCCTTGCGATAGCCCGGCTCATAGGTCAGGTAGGTCGGCCCCTTGATGGTCAGCACGCCGCCCTCGAAGGTGATGCCATCGGCTGCCGACAGCGCCTGGAAATAGCGCGTCTCAAGCCGGCCGGCCAGCCCGCTGCAGGCCATTTCCGTCGTGGTCAGCGGCCCCAGCGAAAAGGCCGGCGGCACGGCGTTCTGCTTGGCTGAGTAATGGTTGCAGGGCGCCTGCCCCGAGATCGAGCCATCCGCCTCGATGGTCATGCCGACATTGCGCTGCGGCACGGTGTCGGAACCGATGCCGACCAGCACATAGGGACCGGTCGGAATGGTCGAGCCCGGCATGTCGGGCGTGGCGGGCTCGCAGGCAGCAAGGCCGAGCGTGGCGGCGAAGGCCACGGAAATCATCGGGATGCGGGTCATGGGCAACTCCGTTATGTCGCGTTGCTGCCATAATGCCCGAACCGCCCCCGCTGTCCAGCAGGGGCCGGAATTTCATCCTAGTCCAGTAGCCTGCGTGCAATAACCTGGGCCTGGATCTCGGCCGCGCCCTCGAAGATGTTGAGGATGCGTGCATCGCACAGAACGCGGCTGATGGCGTATTCCAGCGCAAAGCCGTTGCCGCCGTGGATCTGCAAAGCATTGTCCGCCGCCGCCCAGGCAACGCGGGCGCCGAGCAGCTTGGCCATCCCGGCCTCGAGGTCGCAGCGCCGGCCGTGGTCCTTTTCCCAGGCGCTGAAATAGGTCAGCTGCCGGGCGATCATGATCTCGACCGCCATCATCGCCAGCTTGTCGGCGACGCGCGGGAATTCAATCAGCGACTTGCCAAACTGCTTGCGGTCGATGGCATAGCGCATGCCGATCTCGGCCGCCGATTGCGCCACGCCCACGGCACGGGCGGCGGTCTGGATGCGCGCCGATTCAAAGGTCTCCATCAACTGCTTGAAACCGCGCCCCGGCTCGCCGCCCAGCAGATTCTCGGCCTTCACCCGGAAACCGTCGAAGCCGAGCTCGTATTCCTTCATGCCGCGATAGCCCAAGACCTCGATCTCGCCGCCGGTCATGCCGGGGGTCGGGAAGGGATCGTCGTCGGTGCCGGGGATCTTCTCGGCCAGGAACATCGACAGCCCGCGCCAATCCGTCGTCTCGGGATCGGTGCGCGCCAGCAGCGTCATGACATGGGTGCGCTGCGCATGGGTGATCCAGGTCTTGTTGCCGGTGACGACCCAATCCTCGCCGTCCCTGACCGCCCGCGTGCGCAGGCTGCCCAGGTCGCTGCCGGTATTCGGCTCGGTAAAGACCGCCGTCGACAGGATCTCGCCCGAGGCGAGCTTCGGCAGCCATTTCGTCTTCTGCTCCTCGGTGCCGCCGCACAGGATCAGCTCGGCCGCGATCTCGCTGCGCGTGCCCAGCGAGCCCACGCCGATATAGCCGCGCGACAGTTCCTCGGTCACCACCACCATCGACGCCTTCGAGAGGCCCAAGCCCCCGAATTCCTCGGGGATGGTCAGGCCAAAGACGCCCAGCTCGGCCAGTTCCTCGATGATCTCCATCGGGATCAACTGGTCTTTCAGGTGCCATTCATGAGCGTTGGGGATCACCCGTTCCTCGGCATAGCGGCGGAACTGGTCGCGGATCATCTCCAGATCCTCGTCGAGCCCGGTGGCGCCAAAGGTGGCGCGGCCCTGGTTGTCCTGCATCAGCCGCGCAAGCTCGGCCCGCGCCGGTGCGGTATTGCCGCGCATCAGCCCCGCCGCCGCCTCGCCCGGCTGCCAGTCGATCCTAAGGTCCGAGAGCCGGGCGAACTCGGTCTGGCTCATCGGGATGCCGCCGGCGATCTGGCTCAGGTATTCGCCCAGGCCGATCTGCAGGATCAGCGCCTCGATCCGGCCCAGCTTGCCCGCTTCGGCCAGCCGCCCGGCCCAGCCGGTCAGTTGGCGAATCGATTCGACATAGGTGGCCAGCCAGGACAGCGCATGGGCGGCGTGCTGGTGCTGTTCCAGAAGCGCCGGCTGCGGCTTGCCCGAGGGCGCGACCAGCGTGCGCAAGGCCTCGGTCGCGCGGGATTGCAGGGATTCGAGTTCCGGCAGGGCCTCGCCTGCAAGCGCAAGCAGGGCGGAAGGCGTATCGGCTGGCATCGCGGGCATGTCCTTCATGGCAGACTCCTTTGCGGCGTTGCAGCATGACTAACGGCTTCGCAACCGCAGCGCAACTATCATGCGCAATATTGGCACAATGCGAACTAAAATGTCTCGCTCATTGCGCGCGAACGGCCCTTGCGGCGGGCGGCTCGGCGCAGCAACCTGCGGCCATGTTCGGCCTCGATCCCTTTCATTTCTGGACCGCCATCGCGATCACGCTGTTTTCCGGCTTCGTGAAGGGCGCCATCGGCTTTGCCATGCCGATGATCATGCTGGCGGCGCTGGGTTCCTTTCTGCCCGCGCAGCAGGCGGTCGCCGCGGTGATCCTGCCGGTGCTGGTGACGAACATCCGCCAGGCCCTGCGCGGCGGCTGGCGCCCGGCCTGGCAGGCGACGCGGGACTGGCGCTGGCATGTCGGCATGGTGGTGCTGTTCATCCCGGTCAGCGCCTTTTTCGCGACACGGGTGCCGCAATGGCTGATGTATGCGCTGATCGGCTTGCCGATCACGGGTTTCGCGCTGTGGCAGATCCTAGGGCGCAGCCTGGTCCTGCCGGTGCATCACCGCCGCCGCATGGAGATCGCGACCGGCGTGACCGGCGGGCTGATCGGCGGCATTTCCGGCATCTGGGGGCCGCCGCTGCTGGTGCTGCTCTTGTCGCTGCACGTGCCCAAGGCGGAGCAGATGCGGGTGCAGGGGGTGGTGTTCTTCATCGGCGCGGCGGTGCTGACGCTTTCGCATCTGCAATCGGGGCTGCTGAACGCCCGGACCCTGCCGTTTTCGGCGATCCTTGTCGTCCCGGCGCTGGTCGGCATGGGGCTGGGCTATCTGGCGCATGACCGGCTGGACGCGGCGCGGTTCCGGCGCTGGACGCTGATCCTGCTGGCGCTGACCGGCGCCAACCTGCTGCGCCGTGCGCTGGAGCTTGCAGGCCCGGCGGTGTAACCAGATAGCCAAAAGCGAAAGGCCCGCCATGACCACGATCCCCGATCCCGCCCAACTGACCGCCCGGCTGATCCGCTGCGCCTCGGTCACGCCCGACGAGGGCGGCGCGCTGGTGCTGCTGGCCGATCTGCTGGGCGCGGCGGGCTTCGAATGCCACCGCGTCGACCGCGAGGGGGTGCCGAACCTGTTCGCGCGCTGGGGGGCAAAGGGCGCACGGACCTTCGGCTTCAACGGCCATACCGACGTGGTGCCGCCCGGCGATCCGGTCAGCTGGACGCATCCGCCCTTTTCCGGGCACGAGGCCGAGGGCTGGATCTGGGGCCGCGGCGCCACCGACATGAAATCCGGCGTAGCGGCCTTCGCCGCAGCCGCCATTGGCTTCGTGACCGAGACGCCGCCGCCGGACGGCGCGGTGATCCTGGCCATCACCGGCGACGAGGAGGGGCCGGGCAAGCACGGCACCCGCGCACTGCTCGACTGGATGGCAGCCAATGGCGAGCGGATGGATGTCTGCATCGTCGGCGAGCCCTCGAATCCCGACCGCATGGGCGAGATGATCAAGATCGGCCGCCGCGGCTCGATGACCCTGCAGATCGAGGCGCATGGCATCCAGGGCCATGCCGCCTATCCGCATCGCGCCCGCAACCCGCTGCATGCGCTGCTGCGGCTGCTCTACGAGTTGACCGAGGCGCCGCTGGACGAGGGGACCGAGCATTTCGACCCCTCGGGCCTGCAGGTGACGACGGTGGATTGCGGCAACCCGGCCTCGAACGTGATCCCGGAACGGGCGCGGGCGGTGATCAACATCCGCTTCAACGACGCCCATAGCTCGGAGAGCCTCGACCGGATGATCCGCGCCCGCGCGGCGGCGATCTCGGCCGATACCAAGGTGGATTTCGCCATCTCGACCGACGTGTCGGGCGAAAGCTTCCTGACCCGGCCCGGCCCCTTCGTCGACCTGGTCGCCGGCGTGGTGCGCGAGGAGACGGGACTGACCCCGGTGCTGTCCACCTCGGGCGGTACTTCGGATGCGCGTTTCGTCAAGGATCATTGCCCGGTGCTTGAATTCGGGCTGGTGGGGCATTTCATGCATCAGGTGGACGAGCGCGTGCCGGCCGAGCAGGTGCGCCAGCTTGCCCGGATCTATCGCCGCATCCTGGAGCGTTACTTCGCATGATCGAGAAGACCACCGATCTCGACACCTGCCGCGCCATCCGCCGCGCAGTTTTCATCGTCGAGCAGAACGTCCCCGAGGCCGAGGAATGGGACGGCCGCGACGGCGAGGCGATCCACCTGCTGGCCCGCGACGCTTCGGGCGCAGCGGTGGGCACCGCGCGCATCCTGGTCCAGGGCGCGACCGGCAAGATCGGCCGCGTCGCGGTGCTGCAATCCGCGCGGGGCACCGGGGTCGGCGCGGCGCTGATCCGCGCGGCGCTTGAGGAATTGCGCGCCATGCCCGGCGTCACCCGCGCCAAGCTGGGCGCCCAGACCCATGCCATCGGCTTTTACGAAAGGCTGGGCTTTGCCGCCTACGGCCCCGAATACGACGATGCCGGCATCCCGCACCGGGACATGGCGCTGGAGCTTTGATGATCCGCCCGGAACTGGCCGAAAAGCTGCGCCCCTGGGCCGAAACCGGCGCCGCGCTGGCCGCGACCGGGTTCGGGCTGTGGGTGTTTTCGCTGGGTGGCTGGATCCTGTGGCCCATCGGCGCGGTCATTGCCGCGGCCTCGGCGCTTTGGGCGCTGGACGCACGGCGGCGGATGCGCTTCCGCCACGACACGCTCGGCCCCGGCATGGTCGAGCTGGACGAGGGCGCGATCCGCTACCTGTCGCCCAACCGGCTGCTGGGCGGCGAGATCGCGCTGCGCGAGCTGGCCGAGATCCGGCTGATGCGACTGAACGGCCGCCGGCACTGGCGGCTGAAAAGCGGCGACGGCCAGGCGCTGCTGATCCCGGTCGATGCGGCGGGGGCCGAGCGGCTGGCCGGCGCCTTCGCCACGCTGCCGGGGATCGAGATGGGGCGCCTCGCCTCGGCCTTGGCGCCGGATGCGCCGACGATCCAGACCGTTTGGACGAGGCCGGTCCGCGCCCGCTTGACTTGAGCCGCCCGCCTTGCCACCTGTGACGGGCAAAGGCAAACGAAAGGCCACCGATGTCCATTCCCCAACAGGGCGGCGGCCCGATCGAGCGTCCCGAACAACTGGTCGAATACATCGCCTCGGGCGAAAAGCCGCGGGAAAGCTGGCGGATCGGCACCGAGCACGAGAAATTCGGCTATCGCCATGCCGACCTGATGCCCCTGCCCTACGAGGCCGCGCCCGGCCAACCCTCGGTCAAGGCCATGCTGGAGGGATTGCAGGCCCGCTTCGGCTGGACCCCGGTGCTGGAGGCCGGCCATATCATCGGGCTGGAACGCGACGGCGCCAATGTCAGCCTGGAGCCGGGCGGACAACTGGAACTGTCCGGCGCGCCGCTGGAGACCATCCACCAGACCTGCGACGAGGTGAACCAGCACCTGGCCGAGGTCAGGGCCGTCGCCGACGATCTGGGTGCAGGCTTCATCGGCCTGGGCGCCGCGCCGGTCTGGACACAGGAGCAGATGCCGATGATGCCCAAGGGGCGCTACCGGCTGATGACCGATTACATGGGCCGGGTCGGCACGCTGGGCACGCAGATGATGTATCGCACCTGCACGGTGCAGGTGAACCTGGACTTCGCCTCGGAAGCCGACATGGTGCAGAAGCTGCGCGTGGCGCTGGCGCTGCAGCCGGTGGCGAATGCGCTTTTCGCCAATTCGCCCTTCCTCGACGGCAAGCCGAACGGCTGGAAAAGCTGGCGCGCGCATATCTGGCAGAACCTCGACGCCGCGCGGACCGGCATGCTGCCCTTTGCCTTCGAGGACGGGTTCGGCTACAAGGCCTGGGTCGATTACGTGCTCGATGTGCCGATGTATTTCGTCTATCGCGACGGCAAATACATCGACGCGCTGGGGCAGAGCTTCCGCGATTTCCTGGCCGGCCGCCTGCCGGCGCTGCCGGGCGAGATCCCGACGCTGTCGGATTGGGCCGACCACCTGACCACGGTTTTCCCCGAGGCGCGGGTCAAGAAATTCATCGAGATGCGCGGCGCCGACGGCGGCCCCTGGCGACGGCTCTGCGCCCTGCCGGCGCTGTGGGTCGGGCTGCTATACGACGCCTCGGCGCTGGATGCGGCTTGGGATCTGGTCAAGGGCTGGGACGCCGAGACGCGCGAATCCTGGCGGCAGGGCGCGGGCCTGCGGGCGCTGGATGCCGAGGTGGACGGCATGAAGATGCGCGATCTGGCACGCGAGGTGCTGGCGATTTCCGAGGCCGGGCTCAAGGCGCGGGCGCGGACCGGCTCGGGCGGGCTGGTCCCGGACGAGACGCATTTCCTGAACACGCTGAAGGAAAGCGTCGAGACCGGCAGGGTGCCGGCCGACGAGCTGCTGGGGAAATACCACGGCGAATGGGCGGGCGACCTGAACCGGATCTATGCCGAATATTCCTATTGAAGCAGGGCCGGGTGATCCCCGGCCCTTTTCGCATCACGCCTGCGGCTCGATCCTTGCAGCCTGCGGCTGATCCGGTTCCTTGCGGCTTTGCATGAACTGGTCGAACTCGGCCTTGTCCTTGGCCTCGCGCAGCTTTTGCAGGAAGTCGAGGAACTCGCGATGCTCGTCCTCCAGCCGCTTCAGCGTTTCCTCGCGATAGGCGTCGAAGGCGGTATTGCCGGTCGGCGCCGCATATCCGCGGCCATGGCTGTGGCCGTGGCGGTGATGATGATGGCGGTGGCGGCAGGAAAACATGCGTTTGCTCCAGATCATGTAACCCAGGATGGCAAGGCCCAAGGGCCAGCAGGCGATGAAGGCCAGGATCATGGCGGCGATCCAGGCGCCCTTTCCGCGTTCGTCCAGCCAGTCCCGGATGCCGGCCAGCACGGCACCGATCCGGTCCAGGACGGAGGGGCGCGGGGCGATGTCAGTGTTCATTGCGGTCCCTTTCCGATGTGAATGTTAATCACATTTACATAGATGGAGCAGGGCCGGCCGGCTTCAAGGGAAGCGTCGAAAATTTTCATGGAAAAAATTCAGTCGGGGATCACGCCCAGCCCGCGCAGATAGATCAGGGCCCCACTTTCCAGCATGTCGGCGGCCGAGATGGGCGAGCGCGAGCCGGGCTTGCCGCGGCCGAACAACTCGACCACGCCATGGCTCAGCGCCCAGACATGGTCGGCGACCATGCCCGGCGGCGGGCGGCGCCCGTCGGGCAATTGCGCGAACAGCGCCTCGGCCCCGCGCACCAGGATGCCGCGCGCCCGTTCCGAGGCCTGCGACAGCCCGGCATTGCCGGCGATCGACAGGCCCGATTCGAACATGGCCATGTAGAAGCCGCGCCGCTGGGCGGCAAAGGCCAGGTATTCCTGGCCCATGCGCAGGAAGGCGGTCAGCGGGCGCGGGCGGCCCTGGTCGAAGGCGGCCTCCAGCCGGTCGGCAAATTCCTCGAAACCCTGGCGTGCGACCTCCTCCAGCAAATCCTCGCGCCCGGCGAAATGGCGATAGGGCGCGGCGGCGCTGACCCCGGCCAGCCGCGCGGCCTCGGCCAGGGTAAAGGCCTGCGGGCCCTTTTCCTCGATCAGCTGCACCGTGGCCTCGACAAGGGCCTGGCGCAGGTTGCCATGGTGATAGGAGGTGCGGGCCATGTCCGGCCCTTACATGCCTTCGCCGAAGTAATCCTCGACCAGGGCAGTCAGCGCATCGGCCAGCTCCCGCGCCTCGGCCCCGCGGGTGGTGACGCGAATCGCGCTGCCGCGCGGCGCGGCCAGCATCAGCAGGCCCATGATCGAATCGCCCGAGACGCTGATGCCGTCCTTTTCGACGGTGGCCTGGGCGTCGAAACGTTCGACCGTCTCGACGAACTTGGCGCTGGCCCGCGCATGCAGGCCCTTTTCGTTGATGATCGCCAATTCGCGGGTGACGGCCCCGTTGGTCATGTCATTCATGAAGCGGCACGTTTGGGAATGGGAAGCACATCGGCAGGCAGGACATCATAGCTGTTGATGTACTTGCGTCCCGCATCCTTGGCCAGCGTCACCGCATCGGCCACCGACAATTTGCGCGATTTGGCCAGTTTCACCAGCATCGGCAGGTTCGCCCCGTAAAGGATCGAGCGGTTCCGCGTCGCGCAGGCCAGCAGCGACAGGTTCGAGGGCGAGCCCCCGAACAGATCCGTGACCACCACCACGCCGTCGCCCGCATCCACCGCATCCGCGGCGGCGCAGATTTCGGCCTGCTTCTCGCCCCGGTCATGGTTTTCCTCGATCGCCACGGCCTTGATCCCGGTCTGCGGTCCCACCACATGCCCGACGGCCGAGAGATATTCCCTGGCCAGCCCACCATGCGCCACGATGACAATCCCGATCAATTCGCCCCACCACGCACCAGCCGTTCAACCTTGCGCCAAAGCTGTGCGAGAGGCCCGCATATGGCCATCATCCCCAAGTGCCGGCGCCTTTTCACGGCGTTCAAGTTCCCGATGTCTAATTGACACTTGCCAGCCTGCTTTCGCAAGCGCATCTGCCATTTTTTCCGCCATTGTGACAGAACGGTGTCGCCCCCCGGTACAGCCGAAGCCGATCGCCAGGTGCGCCTTCCCTTCATCCAGATGGGCAGGCAGGGTGAAAAGCACAAGATCCTGCACCCGGCGGAAGAACTCGTCGAATCGCGAATCGGCCATCACATAATGCTGAACCGGCGAATCGCGCCCGTCCAGCGGCCGCAGGTCCGGCCGCCAATGCGGATTGGTCAGAAAGCGGCAGTCGAACATCATGTCCACCCCGCGCGGCACGCCGCGCTTGTAGGAAAAGGACTGCACCGAGACGGTCAGCCGCCGCCCCGACTCGGTGTCGAACCAGCGCGCCAGTTCCGCCTTCAGGTCATGGGGCGACAGGTCCGAGGTATCGACCAGCACGTCGGCGCGGGCGCGGATCGGGGCCAGCATGTCGCGCTCGGCGATGATGGCGTCGAGCGGCGAGCCTTCGGCGCGCAGCGGATGGCGGCGCCGGGTTTCGTTGAACCGCCGCAAGAGCTGCTCGGTCGTGCAGTCCAGGAACAGCACCTCGGGTGCGTATTCGGGCAGCCGGGTCAGCCGGTCGATCAGCTCGATCAGGTTGGCGACCGAGAAGTCGCGGTTGCGCACGTCCAACCCCAGGGCCAGCGGCATCGGCCGCGCCGGCCCGTCCAGCAGCCGCGGGATCAGCGACAGGGGCAGGTTGTCGATCGCCTCGTAGCCCAGATCCTCCAGCACGTTGATCGCCGTCGAACGCCCGGCCCCGGACGGGCCGGTAATCAGCACCAGCCGCTGGGCGCGTTCTTCCTGGCTCTCCATGGCGCTTGCCGCCTCCGGCATGGTCCGATCCTAGCTTTCGTGCAAATCCGTATCCGCCCGGCCGGCGACAAGATATTGCAACAGTATCGATGCAAGATGAACGCGGGCGGCCCCAAGGACAAGGGGCACGGACCTGCCCATTAGGTCAAGCCGCCGGTCGGGCGGCAGCCGGTCGGGCTCGGGGCGCGCCAGATCGACCGCCAGCGCCACCTCCACCGGCCCATGCGCCCGGGCATGCAGGATGCCGACGCCCCGCGCCTCGATCCGGCCGCGGATCGAATCGGGCGCATCGGCGAGGATTCGCACCCCCTCGCGGCGCAGCACGGTGCGGTCATCCGCCACCAGCACGGCGCCAAGGGCCATCATCTGCAGCGCCAGCGTGGACTTGCCCGCGCCCGAGGGGCCCAGGATCAGCAGGCCCCGTTCCCGATGGGCGATGCAGCTTGCATGCAGGATCATGGCGCTCTCCCCCTTTCGACGCGAATCGCCCCGGAGCCCGGCCCCGGATCAGGAGTCTTTGTGGCGTTTTCCTGAAGCCAAGACCACGATCCGCCAAATGATTGCGCTAACCGTGTGTGATTGCGCTAACCCTGTCCATATGTGCGCTTTCGCCTGGGAAATGCCGTGTTATAGGACGCGCAACGGCCGCTGCCGGCCCGGACTATCAGCAGGAGCAAAGGTGTCATGACCGAACCGCGCGTCAATCCGAATTGCCGTCTCGAAGACCAGGGGATCACGGGGCTCGGCAATGTCCACTACAACCTGCTCGAACCGGCGCTGGTCGAGGCGGCGATCCAGCGCGGCGAGGGCAAGCTGGGTCTGGGCGGCACCTTCCTGGTCTCGACCGGGGCGCATACCGGCCGCTCGCCCAAGGACAAGCATGTGGTGCGCACGGCCTCGGTGGAAGACAGCATCTGGTGGGAAAACAACCGCCCGATGGAGCCCGAGGCCTTCGACCGGCTCCATGCCGACATGCTGGAGCACATGAAGGGCAAGGACTATTTCGTGCAAGACCTCTACGGCGGCGCGGATCCTGCCCTGCGCCTCGACGTCCGGGTCGTGACCGAACTGGCCTGGCACGGGCTGTTCATCCGCCACCTGCTGCGCCGCCCCGAGGCAGCCGAACTGGCCGGCTTCGTGCCCGATTTCACCATCATCAACTGCCCGTCCTTCAAGGCCGACCCGGCCAAGCATGGCTGCCGCTCGGAGACGGTGATCGCGCTCAATTTCGAAAAGAAGCTGATCCTGATCGGCAACACCGCCTATGCCGGCGAGAACAAGAAATCGGTCTTCACGCTGCTGAACTACATCCTGCCGGAAAAGGGCGTCATGCCCATGCATTGCTCGGCCAACCACGCCATCGGCAACCCGGACGATTCGGCGATCTTCTTCGGCCTGTCGGGCACCGGCAAGACCACGCTCTCGGCCGATCCCTCGCGCGTGCTGATCGGCGATGACGAGCATGGCTGGTCCGACCACGGCATCTTCAATTTCGAGGGCGGCTGCTACGCCAAGACCATCAATCTCTCGGCCGAGGCCGAGCCGGAGATCTACGCCACCTGCTTCAAGTTCGGCACCGTGATCGAGAACATGGTCTACGACCCCGACACGCTGGAGCTGGACTTCGAGGACAACTCGCTGACCGACAACATGCGCTGCGCCTATCCGCTGGAGCAGATCTCGAACGCGTCCGCGACCTCGCTGGGCGGCCAGCCGAAGAACGTCATCATGCTGACCTGCGACGCCTATGGCGTGCTGCCGCCGATCGCGCGGCTGACCCCGGCGCAGGCCATGTATCACTTCCTGTCGGGCTTCACCTCCAAGACGCCCGGCACCGAGGTCGGCGTGACCGAGCCGACGCCCACCTTCTCGACCTGCTTCGGCGCCCCCTTCATGCCGCGCCGCCCGGAAGTCTATGGCAAGCTGCTGCAGGAAAAGATCGCCAAGACGGGCGCGGCCTGCTGGCTGGTCAACACCGGCTGGACCGGCGGCGCCTTCGGCACCGGCAAGCGCATGCCGATCAAGGCGACCCGCGCGCTCTTGACCGCGGCGCTGGACGGTTCGCTGAACAACGCCCAGTTCCGCAAGGATCCGAATTTCGGCTTCGAGGTTCCGGTCTCGGTTCCCGGCGTCGAGGACAAGCTGCTCGACCCGCGCCAGACCTGGGCAGAAGGCGCCGCCTATGACGCCCAGGCCCGCAAGCTGGTCGGCATGTTCAGCGACAATTTTGCGCAATATGCCGACAAGATCGACGACGACGTCCGCGCCGCCGCCATTGGCTGAAGGCTGACGGAGGGATGATGCGAGGGGCGGTCCAATGGGGCCGCCCTTTTCGCTTTCGGCACCGCCTAAGGGGGCTTTGCGCCCCCGCCGGCCTGCGGCCGACTCCCCCGCAGGATATTTAGGCAAGAAAGAAGCCCTGCACCCCTCGCGGCTTTCTCCGTTTTCCAAATACCCTGGGGGAGCGCGGAACGCGCGGGGGCAAGGCCCCCTGCTTCAACGCTGATGCCGCGCCCGCCGGCGTTTCTGGGCGCGCTTGATCTCGGCCAGCCGTGCCTGGGTGGCACGCTTGCGCATCGGCCCCTTGCCGCGCCTGCCGCCCGAGCCTTGCGGCAGCGGCCGGCCCTCGACTTCCAGCAGTTCCAGCATCAGCCCGCCCGTCAGCGGCACCGCCTCGGTCAGCCGCACGGTCACGCGCTGGCCGATGCCGATCTCGAGTCCGGTTTCCGAACCCATCAGCACCTGCGCATCCGGGTCGTAATGGAAATATTCCCGGCCGATCTCGCGGATCGGCAAAAGCCCGTCGGCCCCGGTCTCGTCCAGCCGCACGAAGGCGCCGAATTTCTGCACGCCACTGATGCGGCCGGTGAACTCGGCCCCCACCCGGTCGGCCAGATAGGCGGCGAGATAGCGGTCGGTGGTGTCGCGCTCGGCCGCCATCGAGCGCCGCTCGGTCTCCGAGATATGCTGCGCGGTATCCGAGAGCATCTCGATATCCTGCGCCGACAGCCCATCATCGCCCCACTTATGGCCCATGACCAGCGCCCGGTGCACGATCAGGTCGGAATAGCGCCGGATCGGCGAGGTGAAATGCGCATAGGAGCGCAGGGCCAGCCCGAAATGGCCGAAATTCTCGGGGTTGTAATAGGCCTGCTGCATCGAGCGCAGCGCCGTCATGTTGATCAGTTCGTCGAATTCCGAGCCCTCGGCCTGTTCCAGCAGCCGGTTCAGGTGCCGGGTCTGCAAGACCTGGCCCCTGGCCAGGGTGAAGCCCGAGGCTTCGGCCACCTCGCGCAGCGCGTCGAGCTTTTCCACCGTCGGCTCCTCGTGCACGCGATAGAGCAGCGGCCGGCGCAGCCGTTCCAGCTCCTCGGCGGCGGCGACATTGGCCAGGACCATGAATTCCTCGATCAGCCGGTGCGCGTCGTGGCGTTCGCGGAAATTCACCGATTTCACCCGCCCGTCCGGGGTCAGTTCGATGCGGCGCTCGGGCAGGTCCAGTTCCAGCGGCTGGCGGCGCTGGCGCGCGGCCTTGAGCAACCCGTAGGCGTGCCAGAGCGGGTGGATCACGGCGTCGAGCAGCGGCGCCGTCTGCTCGTCCGGGTTGCCGTCCGCCGCCGCCTGTGCCTGTTCATAGGCCAGGCTCGCGGCCGAGCGGATCATGCCGCGGTGGAAGCTGTGGCCGGTCTTGTTGCCCTGCGCGTCCAGCCGCATCCTGACCGCGATCACCGGCCGGTCCACGCCCTGATGCAGCGAGCACAGGTCGCTCGACAGGATGTCGGGCAGCATCGGCACCACCCGGTCGGGGAAATAGGTGGAATTGCCGCGGTTCTTCGCCTCTCGGTCCAGGGCCGAGCCGGGGCGGACGTAATGCGCCACATCGGCGATGGCGACCCAGATCGTCGCGCCGCCGTCCTCATGCGTCTCGGCGGCGACGGCATCGTCGCGGTCGCGCGCATCCGAGGGATCGATGGTGATGAAGGGCAGGTGGCGCAGATCCTCGCGGTTCTTCATCGTCGCGGGGCGGGCGGCATCGGCCTCGGCGATCACCTCGTCGGGGAAATCGTCGGGGATGCCGTGCTGGTGGATGGCGATCAGGCTGACCGCCCTGGGCGCCGAGGGGTCGCCCAGCCGCTCGACGATCCGCGCCAGCGGCAGGCCGATGCGGCCGCGCGGGCCGACCTGTTCGGCCTCGACCAGTTCGCCGCTTTTCGCGCCATGCGCGTCGCCGGGGCGCACCTGCCATTCCTTGTCCTGGCCCTTGTCGATGGGCAGGATGCGGCCGCCCGCCTCGGACCCGCCGGTCGCGGCGCGGAAGATGCCGACCACGCGGTGCTGCACCGTGCCGATGCGGCGGATCAGCCGGGCCTGATAGTCGTGATCCTCGCCCCGGATCTCGATCAGCCGGGCCAGGATGCGCTCGCCCGGCGCCACGGCGGGATCGGATTTCAGCGCCGCGTAGAGAATCCGCGGTACCGGCCCTTCGCCCTGCCATTCCAAGGGTTTGGCGAAGATGTCGCCGTCCCGGTCGGGCGGCAGCAATTGCAGCACGGTGACCGGCGGCAGCCGCTCGGCATCGTGATAGTGGCGGCGGCGGCGTTCCAGCAGGCCCTCGGCCTCCAGCTCCTTCAGAAGCCGCTTCAGCTCGATGCGTTCGGCACCCTTGATGCCGAAGGCTTTCGCGATGTCGCGCTTGGCGGTGGCGTCCGGATGGGCGGACACCCAGTCGAGAATCTCTTGCCGGGAAGGTAGCTGTGCCATGCCGCCACGCTAGCACGGCGCCAGACGGGGTGGCAGGGGCAAAATCAGCCGGTAGGCAGGCGGACGAACTCCGCCGCCTCGCGCACGACGGGATCGGCCTCGGCCCCGGCGCGGATCAGCTCCACGAAATCCTGCCGCATCCGCGGCGACCAGGAATCGTTGATATGCGCGGCCACCGCCTCGGGCGCCGGCCGGTCGGGCTGGCTGCTGAAGAATTGCGCCATCTGCGTGGCCATGCGGATCAGTTTGGAATGGTCGTGGGACATGTCGCCTCAGCTTCCGGCGATGCGCCGGGGATGGGTGTAAAGATCGAAGCTCGCGTGGCGCGCACGCGCGATCAGGGTGATGCCGGCGCGCTCGGCCCAGGCTAGCGCCAGGGCCGTCGGCGCGCTGGCGCCGATCAGGATCGGCGCGCCGATGCGGGCGGCCTTTTGCACCAGGTCGACGGACAGGCGCGAGGACATGACCACGGCGCCCTGCCCCGCCGACCGCCCGGCCTGCGCCAGCGCGCCCGCCAGCTTGTCCAGCGCATTGTGGCGGCCGACATCTTCGCGGGTCACGGCGCGGGCGCCGTCCCAAAAGGCGGCACCGTGAATGGCCGGGGTCCGATGCCGCAAGACCTGGCCCTGGGTCAGCGCGGCCATGGCGCGGGCCACGTCCTCGGGCGCCATGGCCCAGTCCGAGGCGACCGGCACGATCCGGGGCAGCGCCGCCTCGATGCTGTCCACGCCGCAAAGCCCGCAACCGACCGGGCCGATCATGCTGCGCCGCCGTTCGGCCAGCCGGGCGGCAAGGCCGGGGCGCAGCCACAGCCGCGCCTCGCGCGCCGGGAAGCCGCCGGCGGAAACCTCGGCCTCCTCGAAACCCTCGACATCCTCTGGCGCAGCGATCAGCCCCTCGGTCAGGGCAAAGCCCAGGGCGAAATCGCGCAGGTCATGCGGCGTCGCCATCAGCACCGCCTGGCTCATGCCGTCGATGACGATGGCCACCGGGCATTCCTGCGGCGCGGGGGGCGGTTCGACCGGGCGCCAGCCGCCCGGCCCATCCCCATCGCCGTCCCAGCGCAGCACGCCGGCCTTCACGTCGCGCATGCCGTCACTCGGCAGCGGTGGGCAGGATGCGGCGGGCGAGGTCGGAATGATGGCGATACTCCTCTTGCCAATCCGACGGACCGTTCGAGGGGCTGACCTGCACGGCCGTCACCTTGAACTCGGGACAGTTGGTGGCCCAGTCGGAATTGTCCGTCGTCACCACATTGGCCTGAGTCGTCGGGTGATGGAAGGTGGTATAGACCACGCCCGGCGCCACCCGCTCGGTGATATGCGCCCTCAGCGTCGTCTCGCCCGAGCGCGAGGCCAGCCGCACCCAGTCGCCCTGGCGCACGCCGCGATTCTCGGCATCCGAGGGATGGATCTCCAGGATGTCCTCGGGGTGCCAGACGACGTTCTCGGTCCGCCGGGTCTGGGCGCCGACATTGTATTGCGACAGGATCCGCCCAGTGGTCAGCAACAGCGGGAAGCGCGCCCCGGTGCGTTCCTCGGTCGCGACATATTCGGTATGGACGAACTTACCCCGGCCGCGCACGAAGCCGTCGATATGCATGACCGGCGTGCCCAGCGGCGCCTTGTCGTTGCAGGGCCATTGCACCGAGCCCTCGCGGTCCAGCAGATCGTAGCTGACGCCGGCGAAGCTGGGCGTGGTCAACGCGATCTCGGCCATGATCTCGCGCGGGTGGGTATAGGACCAGGCCGCGCCCATGCGGTTGGCCAGCAGCTGCGTGACCTCCCAATCCTCATAGCCGTTCTTGGGCGTCATGGCGCGGCGGACCATGTTGATGCGCCGCTCGGCATTGGTGAAGGTGCCGTTCTTTTCCAGGAAGCTGGAGCCGGGCAGGAAGACATGCGCATAGTTCGCGGTCTCGTTCAGGAACAGATCCTGCACGATGACGATATCCATTGCCGACAGCGCCGAGGTGACATGGCGCGTGTCGGGGTCGGATTGCACGATGTCCTCGCCCTGACAGTAAAGTCCCTTGAAGCGGCCGGCCAGCGCCTCGTCGAACATGTTGGGGATGCGCAGGCCCGGCTCGGGCGACAGCTCCACCCCCCAGGCGCGTTCGTAGATCGCCCGCGTCTCGGGATCCGAGACATGGCGATAGCCCGGATATTCATGCGGAAAGCTGCCCATGTCGCAGGAGCCCTGCACGTTGTTCTGGCCGCGCAGCGGATTTACGCCGGTGCCGGGCTTGCCGATATTGCCGGTCAGCATCGCCAGGTTGGCGATCGCCATCACCGTGGTCGAGCCCTGCGAATGCTCGGTCACGCCCAGCCCGTAATAGATGCTGGCGCGCGGCGCCGCCGCATAGGCGCGGGCGGCCTTGCGGATCAGTTCGGCCGGCACCTTGGACAGTTTCTCGACCTCCTCGGGCGCATGGCGCGGGTCCATCAGGAACTCGGCATAGGCCAGGAACTCGTCCCAGTCGCAGCGTTCGCGGATGAAGGCCTCGTCATAAAGCTTCTCGGCCACGATCACGCGCGCCATGGCGGTCAGCACGGCGACATTGGTGCCGGGCCGCAGGGGCAGGTGCAGCCCTTCGCCCATATGCGGGGACTTGAGCAGGTCGATCTGGCGCGGGTCGAGGACGATCAGCCCGGCCCCCTCGCGCAGCCGCTTGCGCAACCGCGAGGCAAAGACCGGATGGCCGTCGGTCGGGTTGGCGCCGATGATCAGCGCCAGATCGGTATCGTCAACCGAATCGAAGTCATGCGTGCCCGCCGAGGTGCCGAAGGTGGTCTTCAGCCCGTAGCCGGTCGGCGAATGGCAGACGCGGGCACAGGTGTCGGTGTTGTTGTTGTGAAAGACGGCGCGGGCCAGCTTCTGCACCAGGTAGGTTTCCTCGTTGGTGCAGCGCGACGAGGTGATGACGCCGATGGAATCGCGCCCGAAATCCGCCTGTGCCCGGCGCAGGCGGGTGGCGGCGAAGTCCAGCGCCTCGTCCCAGCTGACCACGCGCCAGGGATCGGTGATCCGCTCGCGCACCATCGGCTGGGTCTGGCGCTCGCGATGCGTGGCATAGCCCCAGGCGAAGCGGCCCTTGACGCAGCTGTGGCCGTGGTTGGCCTTGCCGTCCTTGCTGGGCACCATGCGCACCACCTCCTCGCCGCGCATATGCGCGTCGAAAGAGCAGCCGACGCCGCAATAGGCGCAGGTCGTCTTGACGATATGCTCGGGCGTGCCGATCTGGATGACGCTGTTCTCGATCAGCGTCGCGGTCGGGCAGACCTGCACGCAGGCGCCGCAGCTGACGCAGTCCGAGGACAGGAAATCGTCCGACGCCATCCCGGCCGAGACGCGGCTGTCGAAGCCCCGCCCCTCGATGGTCAGCGCGAAGGTGCCCTGTACCTCCTCGCAGGCGCGCACGCAGCGCGAGCAGACAATGCATTTCGCCGGGTCGAAGGTGAAATAGGGGTTCGACTGGTCCTTGGGCCGGTATTCCGGGTTCGGCCCCTCGGCGTCGCGGCGGGCGAAATGGTTCGCGCCCGGCTCATAGCGCACCTCGCGCAGCCCGACGGCCCCGGCCATGTCCTGCAATTCGCAGTCGCCATTGGCGGCGCAGGTCAGGCAATCGAGCGGGTGATCCGAGATGTAAAGCTCCATTACCCCCTTGCGGACCTGGGCGACCTCGTCGGTCTGGGTATGGACCACCATGCCCTCGGCCACCGGGGTCGTGCAGGACGCCGGCAGGCCGCGCATCCCCTCGATCTGCACCACGCAAAGCCGGCAGGAACCGAAGGCCTCCAGATGATCGGTGGCGCAGAGCTTGGGCACCGAGATCCCGGCCACGGCCGCGGCCCGCATCACCGATGTCCCGGCCGGGACGCTGACCGGGATGCCGTCCACCAGCAGGTTCACGGTGACGTCGGACCTGACCGCGGGCGTGCCCATGTCGCGATCGGGAATGATGAAATCCTTCATTCGGCGGCCTCCTTGCGGGGCTCGCGGCGCCCGCTGAAATCCTCGGGGAAATGGGTCAGCGCCGACATGACCGGGAAGGGCGCAAAGCCCCCCAGCGCGCAAAGCGAGCCCCATTTCATCGTGTTGCACAGATCGGTCAGGATCGGGATCCCTGTCTCGTCGCCCTGGGCGATGCGGTCGATGGTCTCGACCCCCCGGATCGAGCCGATGCGGCAGGGCGTGCATTTGCCGCAGCTTTCCACGGCGCAGAACTCCATGGCGAAGCGCGCCAGCTTCAGCATGTCGGCACTGTCGTCGAAGACGGTGATGCCGGCATGGCCCAAGAGGCCCTCTTTCGTCGCCAGTTCCTCGTAGCCGAAGGGCACGTCGAAATCCCAATGCGGGATATAGGAACCAAGCGGCCCGCCCACCTGCGCCGCCTTGACCGGCCGGCCCGAGGCGGTGCCGCCGCCGATCTCCTCGATGATCTGGCGCAGGCTCATGCCGAAGGCGGCCTCGAACAGCCCGCCATATTTCACGTTGCCGGCGATCTGGATCGGGATCGTGCCCTTGGACCGCCCGATGCCCAGCTTGGCATATTCCGCCCCGCCATGGGTCAGGATCCAGGGCACCGAGGCCAGCGAGATCACGTTGTTGACCACCGTCGGCCGGCCCAGGAAGCCCTCCAGCGCCGGGATCGGCGGCTTGGCGCGGACCACGCCGCGCTTGCCCTCCAGGCTGTTGAGCAGGCTGGTCTCCTCGCCGCAGACATAGGCGCCGGCGCCGACCCGCACCTCCATGTCATAGGCATGGTCTGATCCCAGCACCGACTGGCCCAGGATGCCGGCCTGCCGGGCCTTGCCGATGGCGGCCTCCATCAGCCGGATCGCGTCGGGATATTCGCTGCGGATATAGACATAGCCCTGCACCGCGCCCGTGGCGATGCCGGCGATGGCCATGCCCTCGATCAGCACCAGCGGATCGCCCTCCATCAGCATGCGGTCGGCAAAGCTGCCCGAATCGCCCTCGTCGGCATTGCAGACGATGTATTTCCGCGCCGCCTTGGCGCCGGCCACGGTCTTCCACTTGATCCCGGTCGGGAAACCGGCGCCGCCGCGGCCGCGCAAGCCCGATTCGGTGACCTCCGCGACGATCCGCTCCGGCCCGATGCCGATGGCGCGGCGCAAGCCGGCCAGGCCGCCATGCGCCTCGTATTCCGCGACCGACAGCGGGTCGATCACGCCGACGCGGGCGAATGTCAGCCGGGTCTGCGCCTTCATCCAGGGCAATTCCTCGACCGGTCCCAGGGCCAGCGGATGATCGCCGCCGGTGCGGATCGCCTCGGCGACCGAGGCCGCATCCTCGGGCCCGACCGGCCCATAGCCATGGCGCACGCCGTCACGCTCGACCTCGACCAGCGGCTCCAGCCAGATCATGCCGCGGGTGCCGTTGCGGGTGACTGTGAACTCGCGCCCCAGCGCCTCGGCCACCGCGTCGGCGCCCAGGGCGCGGGCGGCGGCATCCCGGGGAACCCAGACCCTCATGCGCCCGCCTCCGCCAGCAGTTTCTGCACCTTGGCCAGATTCGCCCGGCCCAGCAGCCTGTCGCCCATCTGCGCCGAGGGCGCGCAGGCGCAAAGCCCCAGGCAGAACACCGGCTCCAGCGTCAGCCGCCCGTCCGGCGTGGTCTCGTGCCAGTCGATTCCCAGCGCGGCGCGCACCTCATCGGCCAGGGCCTCGGCCCCCATCGACTGGCAGGCCTCGGCCCGGCACAGCCGCAGCACATGCCGGCCATGCGGATGGTCGCGGAAGTCGTGATAGAAGCTGACGACTCCATAAACCTCGGCGCGGGTCATGCCCAGGGCCTCGGCCAGCACCGGCTGCGCCGCTTCGGGGATATGGCCCCATTCCTCCTGGATGTCGTGCAGGATGGGCAGAAGCGGCCCCTCGCGGCCCTTGTGGGCGGCGATGATGTCGTCAAGGCGCAAAAGGAAATCAGCGTCGGTCGCTGGCAAGGTCATGGCTGGGTGATCCGGGCTTTGCTGTTTTGTCCAGACTAGAGACCGGTGATAGACGATACAATCGTGATATATCGTTTATTGATTGAAACTATCAATCGAAGAAACGATGCGGATCAGCGCCTCGACCAGCGGCGGATGCGGCTCGCGCCGGGCGACGACCAGCCCGACCATATGCCCGTCGCCGGTCAGGTCGCGCGCCCGCACCCCCTCGGGCAGAGGCAGGCCGCGCGCCAGCGCCCGCGGCAGGATGGCAGCCCATTCGCCGGTCGCCACATGCGACAGGATCGCCAGCATCGAGGTCGATTCGACCCGCGGCAGCGCATCCGCCCCGGCCTCGACCAGGTGGCGGGTGACGATGCGGCGGTTCTGCATGTCCGGCGTCAGCAGGCATAGCGGCCGGGTGGCGGTCTCGGCCCAATCCGCGGGCCCGGCCAAGGCGCCGCGGTCGATCAGGCAATAGGTCTCGCGATACAGCGGCAGGCTCTGCACCCGGCCCAGCGGCTCGCTGTCCAGATAGGTCACGCCGGCATCCAGCTCCAGCGCCTCGATCTGGTCGCGGATCTCGTCCGAGCTGCGCGACAGGATCGAGACCCCGGCATTGGGATGGCGGCGCAGGAAGGGCCCGGTCAGCTCGGCGATGCGCGGCATGGCGGTGGGGATCACGCCGATGCGCAGCCGCCCCGACACGCCCTTGCGGCTGGCCTGCATCTCGGCCTGCATGGCGCGGGCATCGGCGACGATGCGCCGCGCCCAGCCCAGCACGCGCTCGCCCTCGGGCGTCAGCCCCTGAAAACGCGAGCCGCGCCGCACCAGCTGCACGCCCAGCTGCTCCTCCAGCGCCCGGATGGCGGATGACAGCGTCGGCTGGGTGATGCCCAGCGATTCGGCGGCGCGGCCGAAATGCTTCTCGCGCGCCAGGGCCATGAACATGGAAAGCTTGTCGATCACCGGACCCGCCCTCCCCGCCCGGCCGGCCTTCTCCGTTTTCCAAATACCCCACGGGGGTCCGGGGGCGCGAAGCCCCCGGCCCGGCGGATCATCCGGCGGATCAGACGATCTCGACCGCGTATTTCTCGATCACGGTATTGGCCAGCAGGCCCTCGCACATGCGCGCCACCTCGGCCTTCGCCGCCTCGGCATCGGATGCCGCCAGGTCCAGCTCGATCACCTTGCCCTGGCGCACGCCCGAGACGCCGGCAAAGCCCAGCCCGCCGAGCGCGTGCCGGATCGCCTCGCCCTGGGGGTCCAGAACGCCATCCTTCAGCATGATGGTGACACGGGCTTTCATCTGCGGGCCTCTCAGTTGATCAGGGTGGGTTTGGTCAGCGAGGTGGTGTTGGCGGGCATCAGGCCCAGCCGGCGCGCCACCTCGGTATAGGCATCGGTCAGGCTGCCCAGGTCGCGGCGGAACACGTCCTTGTCCAGCTTCTGCCCGGTCTTGACGTCCCAGAGCCGGCACGAATCCGGGCTGATCTCATCGGCGACCACCAGGCGCATGAAGTCGCCGTCCCAGATCCGGCCGACCTCGATCTTGAAGTCGATCAGCTTGATGCCGACGCCGAAGAACACGCCCGACAGGAAATCGTTCACCCGCAACGCCAGCGACACGATGTCGTCCAGGTCCTGCTGGCTGGCCCAGCCGAAGGCGATGATGTATTCCTCGGACACGAAAGGGTCGCCCAGCTCGTCGTTCTTGAAGCTGTATTCGACGATCGGGCGCGGCAGCGGCGTGCCCTCCTCCATGCCCAGGCGCTTCGAGATCGAGCCCGCGGCGAAATTGCGCACGATCACCTCCAGCGGGATGATCTCGACCTGGCGCACCAGCTGCTCGCGCATGTTGATGCGGCGGATGAAGTGGTTCGGCACGCCGATATTGGTCAGCCCGGTCATGAAGAATTCGGACAGGCGGTTGTTCAGCACGCCCTTGCCCTCGACCGTGGCCTTCTTCTGGGCGTTGAAGGCGGTGGCGTCATCCTTGAAATACTGGATGAGCGTGCCGGGCTCGGTGCCTTCGTAAAGGATCTTCGCCTTGCCTTCGTAGATTTTCTTGCGCCTTGGTGCCATGCTGCGCGTCTCCCGTCCGCAAGGTGACAATCTTTATGCGGCTATAGGCCAGAAACGGGGTCATGGGCAATACGGGCTTGCGATGGCGCGCCCGCATGGGCATATCCTGCGCAATATCCACGGGATAATCCCAAGCCGGAGGCCGCCATGACCACTTTTGACGACCGCGAGCGCGCGCATGAGGCGAAATTCGCCCATGATGCGGAACTGAACTTCAAGGCCGAGGCGCGGCGCAACCGCCTGCTGGGCGAATGGGCGGCCGGCCTGCTGGGCAAGACGGGCGACGATGCCCGCGCCTATGCGCTGACCGTCGTCACCTCGGATTTCGACGAGCCGGGCGACGAGGACGTGTTCCGCAAGCTGGTGGCCGACCTGGCCGGCCAGGCCGACGAGGAAACCATCCGCGCCAAGATGGCCGAGTTGCGCGTCACCGCGCGCGAGCAGATCATCAGCGAGCTTTGAGCCTTCCCAACATGCCGACGCCCCGGATTCCGGGGCGTTTCGCATCTCAGCCCGCGGCCGCCGCGACCCTGGGATAAAGCCGCCACATGGTCAGGCCGCGCAGCGCGTTCAGGGCCATCAGCGCCGCCCACAGCCCGTGGTTGCCGAAAACCGGCGGCAGCACCGCCACCAGCACCGCATAGATCCCGACCGCGACCAGCATGGCGTCGCGCATCTCGCGCGTGCGGGTGGCACCGATGAAGATGCCGTCCAGCATCCACGAGGCGATGCCGATCAGCGGCGCCGCGATCAGCCAGGGCAGGAATTCCCGCGCCTGGGCGCGCACCTCGGGCGCCGTGGTCAGCAGGTCGATGATGGCCGGCCCGCCCAGCAGGAAGGCGGCCGAAAGCAGCCCGGCCCCCGCGACGCCCCAGGCCGAACTGAGCGCCGCCGCCCGCCGCAGCCGGTCGGGCCGCCGCGCCCCCACCGCCTGCCCGACCAGCGATTCGGCGGCAAAGGCGAAACCGTCCAGCCCATAGGCGACGATGGACAGGAATTGCAGCAGCACCTGATTGGCGGCCAGGGTCACGTCGCCCTGCCCCGCCGCCAGGAACATGAAGGTGGTGAACGAACCTTGCAGCAGCACCGAGCGGATCAGGATGTCGCCGTTCACCCGCGCCAGTTCCTCGATCCGCTCGCGCGCCAGCAGCCCGGCGCGCTGAATTGCCGCATGCAGCGCATGGCGCGCGAACCACAGCCCCAAAGCCAGCCCGGACCATTCCGCGATCAGCGTCGCGCCCGCGACGCCGCGGATGCCCCAGCCCAGCCCCAGCACGAACCACAGGTCCAAGAATATGTTCAGCCCGTTCATCAGCAGTTGCAGCGCCAGCACGGAACGGGTCCGCTCGATGGCGATCAGCCAGCCGGTGATGGCATAAAGCGAGATGGCCGCCGGCGCCCCCCAGATGCGCAGCCCCAGGTATTGCCGGGCCAGCGTCTCGACCTCGGCCGAGGCCGGCGCCAGCCGGAAGGCCGCGGCGAAAAGCAGCCCCTGCAACAGGATGAAGACCAGCCCCGCCGTCAGCCCGATCCCCAGCGCCCGCAGCAGATGCGCGCCCGATTCGCCCTCGTCCCCCGCGCCATGCGCCTGCGCCACCAGCCCCGAGGTGCCCATGCGCAGGAAGCCGAAGATCCAGTAGACCGAGGCCAGGATCACCGCGCCCAGACCCACCGCGCCGATGGGCGCGGCCTCGCCCAGCTGGCCGATGACGCCGGTATCCACCGCGCCCAGGATCGGGATCGTCGCGTTCGACAGCACCACCGGCAGGGCGATGGCCAGGACGCGGCGGTTCGATATTTCGGCCGCCGCGCGCGTCCCGGACGGGCCGGGCAGCGCCTCAACCATTCTGCGGCATCAGGAAATGCCCGGTCGCCTGCGCGAAAAGCTTCTGGCGCTGGTCCTGCCAGGCCTCGACATGCACGCTGGCATAGCGCCGGCCGGACCGCACCACCCGCGCCCGCGCATAGGCGTCGCGCGGCAGGCCCGAGCGCAGGTAATCCACGGTGAAGTCGATGGTCTTGGGCAGCCGCGGCAGGCTTTCGGGCACGGCGGCATCGGGGGCGATGCGGCCCTGCTCCATGTCCTCCCAGATCGCGGTCCAGGTCAGCTCGACGATGGCCGTGACCTCAAGGAAGGCGGCCGTCACCCCGCCATGGATCGCCGGCAGCATCGGATTGCCGATCAGCTTTTCGTCGAAGGGCAGCACCGCGGTCAGCTCGTCGCCGCGGCGGTCGAAGCCGATGCCCAGCCAGCGGATATAGGGCACGCTGGAGACCAGCGCGTTCAGCGTGTTGTTGCGCCGCGACTTGATGGCATCCAGGGGTTCGTTGCGTCCGGCCATGTCACCTCTCGACGGTAAAGGCGCCGGTGGCCGAGGCCACGGGCCGGGATTCGTCGTCATCCATCGCCCAGGCGCGCACGAAGGCGACCGAGCGGGTGATGTGATAGCAGCTCGCCCGGGCCCGGATGGTCTGGCCAGGGGTCGCCGCGCGCATGTAGTCGATGCGCAGGTCGATGGTCGCGGTCGAGCGCGCCCCGGCCGGATGCGCCATCACCGCCGCGCCGCTGCACGTGTCCATCAGCGCCGAGATCACCCCGCCATGGATCACCCCGCTGCGCGGGTCGCCCACCAGATCCTCGCGCCAGGGCAACGAGATCTC
The DNA here is from genome assembly GCF_046335115.1 of Paracoccus sp. P2. Lineage (NCBI taxonomy): Bacteria > Pseudomonadati > Pseudomonadota > Alphaproteobacteria > Rhodobacterales > Paracoccaceae > Paracoccus > Paracoccus sp. P2. The sequence continues at coordinate 50,838 of NZ_JBGOSN010000006.1, forward strand.
GGCCCCCTCCGCGGAAAGCTGGTCCAGCCGCATGCCAAGCGCCCGCGCATGGGGGATCACCTCGATGAACTGGCGCGCGATGCGCCGGCGTTGTTCAAGCTCGTCCTCTGGCGACGCTTCGCTCATGCCCCTGGCCTCTTGCTTGGCTTGCAGGCGGCAATGGTAACAGCCCGCGACCCGCAGGCAAGCCCACCCTACCAATGGTTGAGTTTGATCCGCCCCCGCGCTAGGCTGCGCCGCAACCGCAGCATAGAGTTCATCCGATGTCCGATAGCGAATACATTGGCTTCAAGGAAATGTGCGCACGGTTCGACGTGACGCCCCGAACGCTGCGCTATTACGAATATATCGAGCTTCTGAGCCCCCGCAAGGAAGGCCGCTCGCGCTTCTACGGTCCGCGCGAGATCGCCCGGATGAAGCTGATCCTGCGCGGCCGCCGCTTCGGCTTCTCGCTGGAGGACATCCGGCAATGGCTGCTGATCTATGGCGAAAAGGGCACGCAGGAACAGTATCGGGTCTGGATCGAGCTGGCCGACCGCCAGCTCGAGGTGCTGCGCCAGCAGCGCGACGAACTCGAAGCCTCGATGACCGAATTGCTGGCGCTGCGCAACGAGACCATCGCGATCCTCGACGGCATGGGCCAGAACGGCTCCGGGACGGCGAATAAGGGCTGAGCCCGGCGCTGACGCCACGTCCCCCCTTACGCGCACGTCAACTCGCCCTATATTCCCGGCAAGTGAATGGGCCAAGGGGAGAGGATCGGCCATGGGCGACGAGCTGTTGACCATCCGCCAGATGTGCGACGCCTTCGACGTCACGCCGCGCACGCTGCGATTCTACGAAGCCCGCGAATTGCTGTTTCCGCAGCGCCGCGGCCAGCATCGGCTTTACGGCCGCCCGGACCGCGCCCGGCTGACCCTGATCCTGCGCGGCAAGCGTTTCGGCTTTTCTCTGGAACAGATCCGGCAATTGCTGGAGCTTTACGACCCCGCCGAGCGCAACATCACCCAGACCGAAGCCACGCTCGCCACCGCCCGCGACCGGCTTGCCGACATGGAGCGGCAGCACCGCGAACTGGGCGAGGCCATCGCCGAGCTGCGCCAGCAGATCGCCGAGGGCGAGACTGCGCTGCAAGCCCTGAAATCCGACGCCTGACGGCAAATCCCCTGGGAGGACCGATGACCACCTATTCCGCCCCCATCCGCGACATGCAATTCGTCCTGCATGACGTGCTCGAGATCTCGAAGCAGGATCTGCCGGGCTATGGCGAACTTGACCGCGACTTCACCCAGGCCGTGCTGGAAGCGGCCGGCAAGCTCGCATCCGAGGTGCTGGCGCCGCTGAACCCCGTCGGCGACCGCGAGGGCTGCAGGCTGGAAAACGGCGTCGTCCACACGCCCAAGGGCTTTGCCGAGGCCTTCGAGCAGATGCGCGAGGGCGGCTGGACCGCGCTCGACTGCGACCCGGAATACGGCGGCCAGGGCATGCCCTATGTGATCGGCCTGGCGGCGGGCGAGATGTTCTCGGCCTCGAACATGGCCTTCACCATGTATCAGGGCCTGACCCACGGCGCCTATTCCGCCATCCACGCCCATGGCACCGAGCAGCAGAAGGCCACCTACCTGCCCCGGATGGTCAGCTGCGAATGGACCGGCACCATGAACCTGACCGAACCCCATGCCGGCACCGACCTGGGCCTGCTGCGCACCAGGGCCGAGCCGCAGGAGGATGGCAGCTACCGGATCACCGGCCAGAAGATCTTCATCTCGGCCGGCGACCACGACATGGCGCAGAACGTGATCCACCTGGTGCTGGCCAAGGCGCCGGGCGGCGGCGAGGGCACCAAGGGCATCTCGCTCTTCATCGTGCCGAAGTTCCTGGTCAACGAGGACGGCTCGCTGGGCGAGCGCAACGCGCTCTCGGTCGGCAATCTCGAGGAAAAGATGGGCATCCACGGCAATGCCACCTGCGTCATGAACTACGATGGCGCCAAGGGCTGGCTCTTGGGAGATCTGCACAAGGGCATGCGCGCCATGTTCACCATGATGAACGAGGCCCGGATCGGCGTCGGCCTGCAAGGCTATTCGGTGGCCGAGGCCGCCTATCAGAACGCAGTGGCCTATGCCCGCGAGCGCCTGCAAGGCCGCGCCGTGACCGGCGAGGAAAACCCCTCGGGACCGGCCGACCCGCTGATCGTGCATCCCGACATCCGCCGCAACCTGATGGACCAGAAAAGCTTCCTCGAGGGCGCCCGCGCGTTGGCCTTCTGGGGTGCGCATCTGATCGACCGCGCCGTGCTGGCCGGGGACAAGCAGGCGCACGACCTCGTCTCGCTGCTGACGCCGGTGATCAAGGGCTTTTTGACCGACAGGGGCTTCGAGACGGCGGTGCAGGCCCAGCAGGTCTTCGGCGGCCACGGCTATATCGAGGAGCAGGGCATGTCGCAATTCGTCCGCGACGCCCGCATCGCCATGATCTACGAGGGCGCGAACGGCGTGCAGGCGCTGGACCTGGTCGGCCGCAAGCTCGCGGCCGAGGGCGGCAGGCCGATCATGGCCTTCTTCGAGCTGGTCAAGTCCGAGATCAAGGCGCATGAGGGCGATGCGGCGCTGAAGGCCGATTTCCTCGATCCCCTGAAGGCGGCCTCGAAGGATCTGCAATCGGCGGCGATGTTCTTCATGGAGCAGGGCATGAAGAACCCGAACGGGGCGCTGGCCGGCTCCTACGACTTCATGCACCTGTTCGGCCATGTCGCGCTGGGGCTGATGTGGACGCGCATGGCCGCCGCTTCCAGGGCGGCGCTGGCGGCCGGCACCGAGGATCCCGCCTTCCACGAGACCAAGCTGGCGACAGGCCGCTATTACATGGCGCGGCAGCTGCCGATGACCGCGACGCATCTGGCGCGCATCCGCTCGGGCGCCGCGCCGGTGATGGCGCTGGCGGCGGATCGGTTCTGAAACGGGAGAGGGGGGCGCCGGGTGGCACGGTCGCATGGGTATTTGGAAAACGGTGAAAGGGCGATGCTGCGCCCCGGATGACCGGGCTTTCCGAAAATGCCAGGGTCGTCCGGAGCGCTTTCACCGTTTGCGGTCATCGGCTCCCCAGCCTGTACCGCCCCTCGAGCCTAGGTCAGAAATATTGAGAAAAGGTTAATCGCTTCACCGTTTCACAAATACCCATGCGACCGGAAAGCCCGGCGCCAGGCCGGAAGGAAAGGAAACAGCATGACCGCCCAGCTTCACTGCTTCGGGGAATCCGGCCATTCCTACAAGGTGGCGCTGATGATGCAGCTGACCGGGTATCCCTGGCAGCCGGTCTTCGTGGATTTCTTCGGCGGCGCCATGCGCGGTGCAGAGTATCGCCTGCTCAATGAGATGGCCGAGGCGCCGGTCTTCGTCGAGGACGACCTGACGCTGACCCAGTCCGGCGTGATCCTGATGCATCTGGCCGAGAGGACCGGGCGCTTCATGGAGGGCGACCGGAGCGAGATCCTGCGCTGGCTGTTCTGGGACAACCACAAGGGCTCGGCGCAATTCGGCGCGCTGCGCTTCCTGATGAACTTCCTGCCGCCCGAGAAGCGCCCGGCCGAGGCCATCGCCTGGCTGCAGGGGCGCTGCAGGGCGGCGCTGAAGGTGCTGGACGGGCACCTGGCCGGCCGCGCCTGGCTGGCGGGCGAGACGCCCAGCATCGCCGACCTGTCCTGTTGCAGCTATCTCTATTACCCTGAGCCCTTCGGCTTCACCCGCGCCGAATGGCCGCATATCGACGCCTGGCTGACGCGTATCGCGGCGCTGCCCGGCTGGAAACATCCCTATGACCTGATGCCCGGCAATCCCGCGGACCGGGCCGCGAAGGAGGACGCATGACCGAAGCCTATATCTATGACGCCGCCCGCACCCCGCGCGGCAAGGGCCGTCCCGACGGCAGCCTGCACGAAGTCACCTCGGTCGCGCTTTCCGCCCGGCTGCTGAACGCCGTCAAGGAGCGCAACGGGCTCGAGGGCCATGCCGTCGAGGACGTGATCTGGGGCAATGTCACCCAGGTCAAGGAGCAGGGCGGCTGCCTTGCCCGCTCGGCGGTGCTGGAATCCGACCTGGACGAGTCGATCCCCGGCCTTGCCATCAACCGCTTCTGCGCCTCGGGCATGGAGGCGGTGAACCTGGCCGCGAACCAGGTCCGGGGCGGCGCCGGCCAGGCCTATATCGCCGGGGGCGTCGAGATGATGGGCCGCGTCGCCATGGGCAGCGACGGCGCCGCCATCGCGGTCGATCCCAGCCTGACCTTCAAGACCTATTTCGTGCCGCAGGGCATCAGCGCCGACATCATCGCCACCGAATACGGCTTTTCCCGCGAGGAGGCCGATGCCCTGGCCGTCGAGAGCCAGCGCCGCGCCGCCATCGCCTGGGAGGAGGGTCGCTTCGCCAGGTCCATCGTGCCGGTCAGGGACCAGAACGGGCTGACCATCCTCGACCACGACGAATACATGCGGCCCGGCACCACGCTGGAGGATCTGGCCAGGCTGAAGGCCAGCTTCAAGGAGATGGGCGAGACCATGCCCGGCTTCGACAAGGTGGCGATGCTGAAATACCCGCATCTGGACCATATCGAGCATATCCACCATGCCGGCAACAGCTCGGGCATTGTCGACGGCGCCGCCGCGGTGCTGATCGGCAATGCGGAATTCGGCAAGGCCCACGGGCTGAAGCCCCGCGCCCGCATCCGCGCCACCGCCAAGATCGGCACCGATCCGACGATCATGCTGACCGGCCCGGTGCCGGTGACGGAAAAGATCCTGCGCGATTCGGGAATGGCGATCAGCGACATCGACCTTTTCGAGGTGAACGAGGCCTTTGCGGCCGTGGTCCTGCGCTTCATGCAGGCCTTCCAGGTCGATCCCGCCGTGGTCAACGTCAATGGCGGCGCCATCGCCCTGGGCCACCCGCTGGGCGCCACCGGCGCCATCATCATCGGCACGCTGCTCGACGAGTTGGAGCGGCAGGACAAGACCGTGGGCCTTGCCACGCTCTGCATCGCGTCCGGCATGGGCGCGGCCACCATCATCGAGCGCGTCTGAGGGAGGGGAAGATGACCGATTTCACCATGGATAAGGGCGCCGACGGCGTCGCCATCATCACCTGGGACGTGCCGGGCAAGTCGATGAACGTGCTGTCGCTGGACGGCGCCGCCGAACTGAACGCGCTGATCGACGATGCGCTGGCCGACGCGGCCGTGAAGGGCGTGGTCATCACCAGCGGCAAGAAGGATTTCGCCGCCGGCATGGACCTGAACGTCATCGCCGGCATGAAGCAGGGCGGCGCGCAGGCGGTGTTCGACGGCGTGATGACGCTGCATCATCTGCTGCGCAAGATCGAGTTGGCGGGGATGGACCCCAAGACCAAGAAGGGCGGCAAGCCCGTCGCAGCCGCCCTGCCCGGCACCGCGCTGGGGATCGGGCTGGAACTGCCGCTGGCCACGCATCGCATCTTTGCCGCCGAGAACTCCAAGGCCAAGATCGGCCTGCCCGAGATCATGGTCGGCATCTTTCCCGGCGCCGGCGGCACCACCCGGCTGGTGCGCAAGCTGGGCGCCATGGGCGCCGCGCCCTTCCTGCTGGAGGGCAAGCTCAACGACCCGGCCAGGGCCAAGTCCGCCGGGCTGATCGACGAGGTGGTGGCCGATCCGGTCGCCGCGGCCCGCGAATGGGTGCTGAAGGCCAGCGACGCCGACCTGGTCAAGCCCTGGGACGCCAAGGGCTACAAGATGCCGGGCGGCGAACCTTACCACCCGGCCGGCTTCATGACCTTCGTCGGCGCCAGCGCCATGGTGCATGGCAAGACGCTGGGCGTCTATCCGGCCGCCAAGGCGCTGCTGAGCGCCGTCTACGAGGGCGCCATGGTGCCCTTCGACACGGCGCTGAAGATCGAGGCGCGCTGGTTTACCAATGTGCTGATGAACCCCAGCTCGACCGCGATGATCCGCAGCCTGTTCATCAACAAGGAGGCGCTGGAGAAGGGCGCGAACCGCCCCGAAGTCCCCGATCAAAGCGTGAGGAAAGTCGGGATCCTCGGCGCCGGCATGATGGGCGCCGGCATCGCCTATGTCTCGGCCATGGCCGGGATCGAGGTGGTGCTGATCGATTCGACGCAAGAGGCGGCCGAGCGCGGCAAGTCCTATTCCACGGGCCTGCTCGACAAGGCGATCAGCCGCCGCAAATCCACCGAGGAGAAGAAGGCCGAAGTGCTTTCCCGCATCACGCCCACCACCGATTACGCCGCCCTGCAAGGCTGCGACCTGGTGGTCGAGGCGGTCTTCGAAGATCCCGCCGTCAAGGCCGAGGTTACGAAACGGGCCGAGGCGGCGATCCCGCAGGACGCGATCTTCGCCACCAACACCTCGACCCTGCCGATCACCGAACTGGCCAAGGCCAGCGCCCGGCCCGACCAGTTCATCGGCATCCATTTCTTCAGCCCCGTGGACAAGATGCTGCTGGTCGAGATCATCAAGGGCCGCGAGACCGGCCCGCGCGCGGTGGCCAAGGCGCTGGATTTCGTGCGCCAGATCCGCAAGACCCCCATCGTGGTCAACGACGCGCGCTTCTTCTATGCCAACCGCTGCATCATCCCCTATATCAACGAGGGCATCCGCATGGTGGCCGAAGGGGTCAGCCCGGTGTTGATCGAGAACGCCGCCAAGATGATGGGCATGCCGCTGGGGCCGCTGCAACTGGTGGACGAGACCTCGATCGACCTCGGCGTCAAGATCGCCAAGGCGACGAAGGCGGCCATGGGCGACGCCTATCCGGACGGGGCGGTGGATGCGGTGATCTTCAAGCTCGCCGACCAGGGCCGGCTGGGCCGCAAGACCAAGGCCGGTTTCTACGACTATGACGAGGGGGCCAAGCGCCAGGGCTTCTGGTCCGGCCTTGCGACCGAATGGCCGGAAGCCGAGACCCAGCCCGAACTGACCGAGATCCAGCACCGGCTGATGTTCGCGCAATCGCTGGAAGCGGTCCGGGCGCTCGAGGAAGGCGTGCTCGAGGACATCCGCGAAGGCGATGTCGGGGCCATCCTCGGCTGGGGCTTCGCGCCCTGGTCGGGCGGCCCCTTCGGCTGGCTCGACATGCTGGGCGCCCCGCGCGCGGTCGAGATCGCCGACAGCCTGGCGGAAAAATCCGGCCGCCGCTTCGCCGCCCCGCAGCTGCTCAGGGACATGGCCGCCAAGGGCGAAAGCTTCTACGGCCGCTTCGGCGCCGGCAAGCAGGCTGCCTGAAATCTCGCGGCGGACAGGGCCGGCCTGGCCCTGTCCGCCCGGTTGCCGGGGTATTTTCAGAACGGAGAAAGCCGCTGCCGGGCCAATGCCGAAACCTCGGCAGAAAAGGCGCGACCAGGGCGGCTCACCGTTTCCCAAATACTCGAAAAGCGCCGAAGGGCTGTCCCTCCGGCGCTTCTCTGTTCCCCAAATACCCCGGCAACCGCGCCCCAAGGCGCGATCAGATCAGCCCTTCGGCCCGGAACGCCACGCGCAGGTCGCTTTCGGGCCGGGCGCCGACATGGCCGATGACCTCGGCCGCCGCGATGCAGCCCATGCGCCCCGCCGCCGCCAGGTCGGCGCCCACGGCCAGGCCGTAGATCAGCCCGGCCGCGAACTGGTCGCCCGCCCCGGTCGCATCCACCGGCACCACGCGATGCACCGGCGCGCTCACCCGTTCGGCCCCGCGGATCAGGATCGCATCCTCGCCCGAGCGGGTGCAGATCACCGTGCCGCAATCACCCGTGGCCAGGCGCAGCGCCTCCTCCAGATCCTCGACCTGATAGAGCGATTGCCATTCGTGGACATTGCCGATGACGTAATCCATCGGCCCGGCCACCAGCCGGCGGAAATCGGCGCGGTGGCGGTCGACGCAGAACGGGTCCGACAGCGCGATCCCCGCCTGTCCGCCCGCCTTGTGGCAGGCATCGGCCGCCTTCAGGAAGGCCGCCTTGCCGGCATCCTTGTCGAAGAGATAGCCTTCCAGGAACAGCCAGCCGGCGCCGCTGAAGGTTGCGGGGTTCACGTCGTCGGGGCCCAATTCACCGGAAATCCCCAGATAGGTGTTCATCGACCGCTCGCCATCCGGCGTGACGAAGATGATCGAGCGCGAGGTCGGCGCGACATCCCCCGCCACCGGCGGGTTGACGAAAACCGTGCCCTGCGCCTCGGTCTGCTCGGCATAGCTCAGCCCCAGGGGATCGCCCGCCACCTTGCCAATGAAGGCGGTGCGCAGCCCCAGCATCCCCAGCCCCGCCAGCGTATTGGCAACCGAGCCGCCCGGCACCAGCCGCGCCTTGCCCGCCTGCGGGTCGGCCGATTGCGCGGCCATCAGGAACTCGGACCGCTCGCGGTCGATCAGCTGCATGATGCCCTTTTCCACCTCCAGCCGCGTCAGCGTGGCGTCCGAGGTCGGCGCGATCACGTCCATCACGGCATTGCCGATCCCGATCACATAGGGGGTGGTCATTCGGTCTTCTCCTCGTAGGGGCAGAGATCTTCGATGGGGCAGATCCGGCAGCGCGGCCGCCGGGCCTGGCAGATATAGCGGCCGTGCAGGATCAGCCAGTGATGCGCGTTCTGCTGGAAGGGGACGGGGACGTTGTCCTCGATGGCACGCTCGACCTCCTCGACATCGCGGCCCGGCGCGATGCGGGTGCGGTTGCCGACCCGGAAGATATGCGTGTCCACCGCCTGGGCCGGAAAGTTGAACACGCTGTTCAGCACCACATTGGCGGTCTTGCGCCCGACGCCGGGCAGGGTCATCAGCGCCGCGCGCGATTGCGGCACCTCGCCGCCATATTCCTCGACCAGCCGGCGCGACAGGGCGATGACATTCTTCGCTTTCTGGCGGTAAAGCCCGATGGTCTTGATCTCCTCGGTCAGCGCCTCGACGCCCAGTTCCAGCATCTGTTGCGGCGTGGTCACGCGCTGGAACAGCGATTTCGTCGCCTTGTTCACCCCGACATCGGTCGCCTGCGCCGACAGCGCCACCGCCACCAGCAGGGTGAAGGCGTTCACATATTGCAGTTCGGTCACGGGATGCGGATTGGCCTCGCGCAGGCGCGAAAAGATCGCGACCTGGGCGGCATAGGGCAAGGCGGGCGGAAGGCGGGAAAGGGTGCTGCGTGCCATGCGCCCCAGATGCCCTGCCACGGTGCCATGCGCAAGCATTCGCGCATGGATTCGGGGCGCGGTTGCGCTAGTCTGCCCCGGCGACAGTAGCGAGTCAGGCATGACAGGAACGCTTTTCTCCCTTGCCCAGCCCCAGCCGGGTCTGCGGGTTACGCTCACCACCCAGCCGGACCAGAATGCCGGCGCGGTGCTTTGTCGCGGGCGCTTTCCGACGCCGCTCGGCACCGTGGTCGCGTTGGGGGCGGGTGGCGCGCTCTGGGGCCTGGGCTTTGCCGGCCCCATCCCCGAGGACCGGGTCGAGGCCGATCTCATCGCCCGCTTCCCCGGCGCCCGGCTGGTCGAGGCGCCCGAGGCGCTGGCACCGGCCGTCCAGGCGCTGCTGGCCGGCGAGGGCGAGATTGCCGTGCGCCTGACGGGCACCGCGTTCCAGATGCAGGTCTGGCGGGCCCTGGCCCAGGTGCCGCCGGGCCAGGTCATCAGCTATGCCATGCTGGCCGAACGCATCGGCCGCCCCAACGCCCTGCGTGCGGTGGGCACGGCGGTCGGGCAGAACCCGGTCTCCTGGGCGATCCCCTGCCATCGCGTGATCCGCACCGACGGCCGCATCGGCGGCTATCACTGGGGCGAGGCGGTCAAGCGCGCCCTGCTCGCGCGCGAAGGCGCGAGCATCGCACCCCCCGCCATCGCCGCTTTGTGAGCCGCGCGCGGCGATTTCCCGTCTATTCCTGTGGAGTTGGTCCGGAACCCATGCCAATGTGACCGCGTTTGGGCATCAGCCGCCGGTCCCGGCAAGCCAGGGGCCGGCCGCGTCGCAAGGACAGGCGGCGTCGGATCGCCCTGAAAAGAAAGGTAAAAGAATGAAGACCCGTATTTCGCTGCTTCTCGCCTCGGCGGGCGTGATCGCCATCAGCGCCTGCGCGCCGACCGATCCCTACGGCCAGCCCCAGCAGACCAGCCGGACCCAGCAGGGTGCCATTGCCGGCGCGGTGGTGGGCGGCCTGATCGGTGCCGGCGAAAGCCGCTCGAACGCCGTCAAGGGCGCGATCATCGGCGCCACGGCGGGCGCCGTGGGCGGCTCGATCCTGGACCAGCAGCAGCGCGCGTTGCAGCAATCGCTGAACAACCCGAACATCCAGATCGTGAACCACGGCACCCACCTGTCGGTGGTGATGCCGGAAACCACGCTGTTCGCCACCGATTCCGCGGCGGTGGGGGCGCAGGGGCAGAACGATCTCTACACCATCGCCCGCAACCTCAACCAATATCCGAACAGCCGTATCCAGATCGTCGGCCATACCGACAGCACCGGCTCGGCCGCCTACAACCAGGATCTGTCCGAGCGCCGGGCGCGTTCGGTTGCGGGCATCCTGGCCGCCGGCGGCGTGTCGCAATCGCGCCTCACCACCCTGGGCCGCGGCGCGACCCAGCCGGTCGCCTCGAACAACACCGCCGCGGGCCGGGCGCAGAACCGCCGCGTGGAAATCCTGATCGTTCCGACCCGCTGATCGCAGCAGGGATGCCAGGCGCGGGCCGGCTGCCGAAAGGCGGCCGGCCCTCTGCTTTTGCGCCCTTTCCGTCCGCATCCCGGACGGGCGAAAACGGAAAAACCCCCGAAGCGTCTCCGCCTCGGGGGTCCGGTCCTTGTCCCATGAAGATGCGTGGCCGCATCCCTCTTGGGCGATCCACAGCCTCAGTTCAGCCGCCGGCCTACTTCCTCGATCGCCTTGTCGATGCCGGCGCTGCGCTCGGCCGGGCTGGCCTGCTTGCCCAGGATCTCGGTCGCGGCGCCGATCGCCGTCTGGATGGCGCGGTCGCGCACGGCGCGCACGGCCTCGGCCTCGGCGCTGGCGATCTGCTCCTCGGCGGCCTTCAGGCGGCGCTCGATCGACAGTTGCAGCGCCTTCTTGGCCTTCTCGGCTTCCGAAACCGCCTCGCGCTTGGCATTGGCGACGATCTCGTCCGCCTGGCCCTTCACCTCGCGCTGGCGGCGCTCGTAGCTGGCATAGATCTCCTGCGCTTCCTCGCGCAGGCGACGGGCCTCGGCCAGATCATTGCGGATGCCTTCGGCCCGCTTGTCCAGCAACCCGCCGACGATCTGCGGCACCCGGAAATAGACCAGGATGCCGACGAACAGCAGGAAGGCCAGCGTGACGATGAAGTCGGTGTTGCGCAGCGAGAAGAACGGGCCCGAAGCGGCAAGCGCAGGGCTCGCCATCAGGGCAAAGAGAACGCTCAGACGTTTCATTGCAGCGCCCCCTTCAGTCGCTGGTCGACCGCCGCATCGACCAGAGCCTGATCGACCTTGCCGCCGAAATTCTCCACCAGCGCCGCAGTCACCTCGCGGGCGACATTGCGCGCATCCTCGATGGCCGAGGCGCGGATCTCGCCGATGCGCTTTTCGGATTCCGCCGCGCGCGCGGCGATTTCCGCATCGGCATGGGCGATGGCGGCGTCCAGTTCCTTCTGGATCTCGGCCTTGTTGGCGGCCACGATCTTGCCGGCCTCGGCGCGGGCATCGGCCAGCGCCCTGTCATAGGCGGCTTCGGCTTCCTTGGCCTTCTGCTTGAATTCCTCGGCAGCCATCAGATCGCCGGTGATGGCGCCCTGGCGGTCCGAGATGACGCCGCCGATGCGCGGCAGCGCGATCCGCGACAGAACCCAGTAGATCACCGCCAGGATGACCAGCAGCCAGAAGATCTGGTTGCCGAAGGTGGTGAAATCCAGTTGCGGCATGCCGGGGGCGCTGGCGGCATGGCCGGCCGCGCCATGGGCTGCATCCGCCGCGCCGGCTACGGCATGGGCCGCATCGGCGCCATGACCCGCCGCTTCGGCGGATTCGGTGATGACCACCGTTTCAGAGTCTTCGACCACGACGGGCGCGGTCTGTTGCAACAGGCTGAACATATCCTACCCCATGCCGGTCGTTTCACAATCGGGTGGGCGCATCATGCGCCCACCCAACCGCAAGGATGGCAAAAGGATCAGACTGCGAACAGCAGCAGCAGCGCGACCAGGAACGAGAAGATGCCCAGGGCTTCCGCGAAGGCCATGCCGATGAACAGCGTGGCGGTCTGCGAGGCAGCGGCCGACGGGTTGCGCAGCGCGCCCGCCAGATAGTTGCCGGCGACATTGCCCACCCCCATGGCGGCGCCCGCCATGCCGACGCAAGCCAGACCGGCGCCGAGATACTGTCCCAGTTGACCCAGATTTTCCATGTTCATGCTCCTTGAGGCTTTGGAAAGGGTTTTCGTTTTCAGACCTTGGCTGCCCGGCTCAGTGCGCCGGATGCAGCGCGTCCTTCAGATAGACGCAGGTCAGGATGGTGAAGACATAGGCCTGGATCAGGCACACCAGCACCTCCAGCCCATACATGGCGGTGATGGCGACGACCGAGACCGGGGCGATCGCGGCAACGGCGGCGAAGGCGGCAAAGACCTTGATCACCGCGTGCCCCGCCATGATGTTGCCGGCAAGTCGGATCGAATGGCTGACCGGGCGCACGAAATACGAGATCAGCTCGATCACCGCCAGCACCGGGCGCAGCGCCAGCGGCGCCGAGCTGACCCAGAACAGGCCCAGGAAATGCGCGCCGTTCTTGACGAAGCCCAGCACGGTCACGCCGGCAAAGACCAGCACGGCCAGCACCGCCGTCACGGCGATATGCGAGGTCGGCGAAAAGCTTTTCGGCAGCAGGCCCAGGAAGTTCGCGAACAGGATGAAGCAGAACAGCGTCATCACATAGGGGAAGTATTTCAGCCCGTCCTTGCCGGTCACGTCCTCGACCATCTTGTGGACCATGCCGTAAAGCAGTTCGGCGATGGACTGGACGCGGTTCGGCACGATGGCCCGGCCGCGGGTGCCAAAGACCAGAAGCGCGGTAATGGCCAGCGCCGCCAGCGCCATCCACAGCGTCGCATTGGTCGGCGTGTACCAGTTCACCGGCCCTTCGCCAAACAGCGGTTTGACGACGAACTGGTCCATCGGATGGAAAACCAGACCACCTGCTTCTTCTTCTGCCATCGTCATTCACCCTTGTCGTCGCCGGGACGCCCCGGTGTCTTGCCTATCTCGTTCGCGGTCCGCATCATGGTCCTGATGCCGGCCGCCAGTCCCAGCAGCACGAAGACCACCATGAAGACCGGTCGCAGGCCGGTCAGATAGTCCAGCCCGTATCCGATCCCGAAGCCCAGGGCCAATCCCGCCACCAGCTCGGTCACCATGCGCCAGGCCATGTTGGCCTGGCTGAAATGCTCTTCCCCGCGCGAGGGGGACTTGCCCGCCGCCTTCTTGCCCAGCCGGGCCTCCAGCGCGCGCAGCCGCTCCGCGTCTCGGGATCGCGCGGCATCATGGTCGTCCTCGGCCACGGCTCACACCCCCGTTATCGGTTGGCGCGGTGATAGGGACTCGCGCCCCCCGAGTCAAGCAAGGCACCGGAAATCGCAACCAATTGAAAAACAACGGTTCTGCAAAAGACGCCCATGGCGGAAACCCGGCCTTGCGATCCGGTGGGCATCCGCTCCATATTCAACCGGCAAGTTAAGCAAAGCCGATGCCCGCACAGCAGCCCAGCCTCGACGCCATTTTCTCCGCCCTCGCCGATCCGACGCGGCGGGCGATCCTTGCCATGCTGCTCGAGGACGACATGGCGGTGACGGATGTGGCGGCGCCCTTCGAGATGAGCCTGGCGGCGATCTCCAAGCATCTCGCGGTGCTGGCGGCGGCCGGGCTGATCCGGCAGGAACGGCGCGGCCGCATCATCTGGTGCAAGCTGGAACCCGACGGGCTGCGCAACGCCTCGGTCTGGATGCAGGGTTTCGGCCAGTTCGAGCCGGTGGACCTGGACGATTTCGAACGCTTCCTGCGCGAAGCCCTGCCGTTGACGGACGGAGATGCCCCCCCCTGACGCCCGCGCCGCGCAGCCCTGGAATGCAAAAAGGGCCGGGCAGATGCCCGGCCCTTGCGCCTCTCATTTCACGGTGATGCGGCCGTCCAGCTTCGGCACGAAGCCAGGCCCCTGCCGCGCCAGGTATTCGGCCAGCACATCCGCCAGGTCCGGGCCGAAATCATAGGCGTTCATCGCATTCTCGGCAAAGACCCGATAGCCGTCGCCGCCCGCGCGCATGTAGTTCTGCGACACCACGCCATAGACAGCCTCGCGGTCGATGGGCACCCAGTCCGAGCCGTCGCGCACCAGCACCTCGCTGATCCGGCTGCCGGCCGGGGCTTCGGGGTCCAGCGTGTATTTCAGCCCCGCGACCTGGGCGAAGCGCCCGGCGCCCTCCTCGATCTGGCTGGCGCCGTTTTCCAGCGCCGCGATGACGTCCGCGCCCTTCAGCTGGAAGGTGGAAAGCGTGTTCTGGAACGGCAGCACCGACAGCACGTCGCCCATCGTCACCACCCCCGCCGGGATCGAGGCGCGCAGGCCGCCGCCGTTCTGGATCGCGATGGTGATGCCCTGGTCCTTGACGCGCGCCAGCATGGCATCGGCCACCAGGCTGCCCATCTCGCATTCCCGCGCCCGGCACGATTCCCGGCTGCCGTCGATCGGCGCCGCGATCTCGGCCACGCGCTTCTGCTTGAGCTGCTCGATGGGCGCCGCCATCTCCTTGACCCGCGCGGCCAGCTTCTCGTCCGGCGCGACCGAGCCGTCCAGCAGGATCGGCTGCCCCTCGGCCTTGACCAGCTTGCCCTCGTCGTCCCAGGTCAGGACCAGATGGCCCAGGTATTTGCCATAGGCATAGGCGGTCGCCACCGGAACCTCGGTGCCGTCCGCGCCCTTGACCATGGTCGGATAGGGTCCGGCGGCACCCTCGAACTGTCCCAGCAGCGTATGGCTGTGGCCGCCGATGACCGCGTCTATCCCGGCCACCTCGGCCGCGAATTCCTGATCGCGCCTGTAGCCGGAATGGGTCAGGGCGATGATCTTGTTCACGCCCTGCTCGGTCAATTCCTGGACATCGGCCTTCAGGCTGTCCATGTCGTCCAGGAAGATGACCTTGTCGCCGGGCGCGGCGGTCTCGGGCGTGTCCATCGCCAGGGCCGAGACGATGCCCACCTGCTCCCCGCCGACATCCAGCACCAGAACGTCGCCGACCTTGTCCTTCAACTCGGGCGATTGCGACAGGTCCAGGTTGCCCGAGACGACCGGAAACTTGGCGCCCTCGGCCAGGATTTGCAGGCCCTGCGGCCCGTCGTCGAATTCGTGATTGCCGACCGCCATGGCGTCGAAGCCGATGGCGTTCATGAACTCGACCGTGTCCTTGCCCTTGTAGGTCGTATAGAAAAGGCTGCCCTGGTACTGGTCGCCCGCATCCAGCACGATGACGTTCTGGCCCTCGGCCTTCAGCCCGTCGCGCAGCTCGCGGATCTTGGTCGCCAGGCGCGCCACGCCGCCGAAGCATTCGCCCTTCGCCTCGGTCTCGGCGTCGCAGGTGCTGTCATAGGCGTTGATCGGCTCGATCCGGCTATGGAAATCGTTGATATGCAGCACATGCAGCGTGTAATCCGCCTGCGCCGCGCCAGAAGACAGCGCGACGATCGCCGCCGAAACCATGAGCCAGCGTTTCATCTCGATCCCTCTCACCCCGAATGTCCGAATGAACGGCAGATTGCGGGATGCCGGCCGCGGCGTCAATCGACGAAGCTGCAGGGGCGACGCGATGCCGCTTGACGGAGCGCATCACGCGACGCATGAACCCGCCATGCTGGTTTACAAGATCTTCCGCGCCGCCGAGTTCCAGGCATTCCAACGGCAGGGCCGCAGCGCCGGCGCGCCGGTGGACCTGGCGGACGGCTATGTCCACCTCTCCACCGCCGCGCAGCTGCCCGGCACACTCGCACGCCATTTCGCGGCCGAGGACGGGCTGCACCTGCTGGCGCTGGACGGCGACACCCTGCCCGAGCTGCGCTGGGAGCCCTCGCGCGGCGGCGATCTCTTTCCGCATCTCTACCGCGAATTGCGCATGGGCGACGTGCTCTGGAGCCGCCCCCTGCCCCTCGGCCCCGCCGGCCACGACATCGGAGATCTCGCATGACCCCCATCGAGCGGCTGGGCCTTGCCGCGCTGCATCGCCTGGACCCGGAACGCGCGCATGATCTCTCGATCCTCGCCCTGCGGCTCGGGCTGGTGCCGCTGCCGGGCAAACCCGTCACCTCGGACCGGCTGCGCACCCGCATCGCCGGGCTCGAGCTGCCGAACCCAGTGGGGCTGGCGGCCGGCTACGACAAGAACGCCCGCGCCCTGCCCGCATTGATGCGCGCGGGCTTCGGCTTCGTCGAGATCGGCGCCGCCACCCCGCGCCCGCAGCCCGGCAACCCCAAGCCGCGCCTGTTCCGCCTGACCCCGGACCGCGCCATCATCAACCGCTTCGGCTTCAACAACCAGGGCGCACAGGCCATCGCCGACCGGCTGGCGCAGCGCCCGGCAGGTATCCCGGTCGGGCTGAACATCGGCGCCAACAAGGACAGCGCCGACCGCAGCGCCGATTTCGCGCAGGTGGTGCGCATCGCCGGCCTGCACGCCGATTTCCTGACCGTCAACGTCTCCTCGCCCAATACCGAAAAGCTGCGCGACCTCCAGGGGCCCGAGGCGCTGTCAGCCCTGCTGCAAGGCGTGCTGGCGGCGCGCGACGCGCTGCCGAACCGCCCGCCGGTGTTCATCAAGATCGCTCCCGACCTCGACGATGCCGCGCTGGCCAATATCGCCGCCGTGGCGCTGGCCGCCCCGGTCGATGCGATCATCGCCACCAACACCACGCTTTCGCGCGACGGTCTCGCCTCGCCGCAGGCCAATGAGGCCGGCGGCCTTTCCGGTGCGCCGCTTTTCGACCGCTCGACCCGCATCCTCGCCCGGCTCTGGCGCGAGACCGGCGGCCGCGTGCCGCTGATCGGCGTCGGCGGCATCGGCTCGGCCGAGCAGGCCTGGCAAAAGCTGCGCGCCGGCGCCTCGGCCGTGCAGATCTATTCCGCGCTGGTCTACCAGGGCTTCTCGCTCGCCGCCCGGATCGCACGCGACCTCGACGAACGGCTCGCGCGCGAAAACCTCACGCTGGCCGAACTGACCGGCAGCGGCAACGCGGACTGGCTCTAGAACAGGTCTTCGTGACCCAGAAGCTGGTTCATGGTGTTCGACGGGTCCGAGCAGCCGGCATCGCCCACGATCCGCGCCGGCACCCCGGCCACGGTCTTGCAGGGCGGCACCTCGGCCAGCACCACCGAGCCGGCGGCGATGCGCGAATGATGGCCCACGCGAATATTGCCCAGCACCTTGGCGCCGGCGCCGATCATCACGCCGTTGCCGATCTTGGGATGGCGGTCGCCATCCTCCTTGCCGGTGCCGCCCAGCGTCACCGAATGCAGCATGGACACGTCGTTGCCGACCACCGCCGTCTCGCCGATGACGATGGAATGGGCATGGTCGATCATCACGCCCGTGCCGATCTTCGCCGCCGGGTGAATATCGACGCCGAACACTTCCGAGCAGCGCATCTGCACGAAATAGGCCATGTCGCGCCGGCCCTGCTGCCACAGCCAATGCCCGATGCGATAGGCCTGCAGCGCCTGGTAGCCCTTGAAGAACAGGATCGGCTGCATCAGCCGATGCGTCGCCGGGTCGCGCTCATAGACCGCCAGCAGGTCGGCCTGCGCCGCCGCCGACAGTTCCGGCGCGCGGGCAAAGGCATCGTCGGCGATCTCGCGCAGGATCTGCTCGCTCATCTCGCGCGAGGCCAGCTTCAGCGAAAAGCGATAGGCCAGCGCCGCCTCGAACGTGGCGTGATGCAGCAGCCCGGCATGGATCAGCGCGCCCAGCAGGGGCTCGTCGCGCACGGCGATCCGCGCCTCGCGCTGGATGCGGCCCCAGACCGAATCGCGCGGGGCATCGCGCGCATCGGACAGCGGCTCGATCATGTCTTTCTGCAAGTTCATACGGGCGCCCGTCAGTTTCACCCGCCGAGTCTAGCGGAAACCGGCGGGCGCGAAAAGTCCGCTCAGTCCGGCAGCCGCAATTCCCACCAATGCAGCACGATGCGCACCTTGCCGCCGGCGAACTGCCCGCCCGCGGCCGTCAGCCGCAGGGGCGCGGGCTCCCAGAACACCACGGGCGGCGAAGCCAGCCCGCGCGCCCAGGAGCCCTGCGCCTTGCCCAGCCCGTGACCGAATCGCGTCAGGCTGTCCGAACTGCCCGCCGTGCCCAAGGACCACGAACTCGCGCTGCCGGTGATCGCCTCCAGCACCCGCGCGGTGGCGCCGATGACCAGCGCGCCGGGCGGCACCGCCATCGCCGTCTCGGCCCAGTCGCCCGCGCCCAGCGTCACGTCCTCGTGCAGCTGCCGTGCCAGCAGGCCCGATCCGTGCTGGCCCAGGGTGATGGCGCCGGGCACCCAGGCCCCGCCGCCATGGATCGCCACCACCCCCTGATCGGCGACCAGCGCGCGCCGGCCGAAACCCGGCTCGACAAAGACCCAGCCGCCATTCGCGCCGATGGCGATCTTGCCGCCCTGCCCCTCCCAGGCGTTGACGGCGCCCTGCGGCACGCCCCAGCACAGCCCGTCCACCACCGTCTCGGGCGGGGTGATGCGGGTCAGGCTTTGCAGCACCAGATCGACCTGCCCGTCCAGCCGCATCAGCGCCTCGTTCACCGTGACATGTTTCTGCGCCTGCGCCGGCATCAGCAGCGGCAGGGCGCAATTCGCGGTCGTGTTCTCAGACATGGATCATCCTCCTTGCATAGGGCCCGGCCCCGAACGTGTCGGAAAGCTGGGCGACCTCGACGGCAAAGCCGCCACCCGAGGCGGCCTGGGACCAGGCGCCGTCCGGCACCGCCCAGCGCGGCTCGGCCAGCACGGCCTCGGCCAGCACCTGCCCGTCCCGGACCAGCCGGGCGGCGTAACGCTCCTGCGCCTCGCCCAGCGGCACGTCCGGCCCGTCCCAGCCGTCGCCCTGCACCCGCGTGCGCCGGATCCAGGTCACGACCCGGCCGCGGACCTCCAGGTGGCAGGGCGACAGCGGCCGCAGCCCGGCGCCGCGGAACGCCGCGGCGATATGGCGATAGCTGGCATCGTCCGGGCTGCGCGAGGCCGGCCCGATGCGCCAATGCCGCAGCTGGTTGCGGGCCGAGGGCGGCAGGTCGACCTGCGCCGCCGCCCCGTCCAGCAGCACCACCACGCTGCCGGCCGGCCACACCTCCGGCATGAAGGCATCCGTCCCCGCCTGCCCGCGCAGCCGCGTCGAGATCTCCCAGAGCCCGGCCGAGACCAGCCGCGCCTCGGCGAATTGCAGCAATTCCCAGCCCTCGGCCGATCCGTCGCCGATCGCCAGCAGGTTCGCCCCCGCCAGCAGCGCCTCGGCGCTGGCCGAGCGCAGGTTGCCGCCCTTGACCCGCAGCCGCAGCGCCGGCCCGCGATCCCAGACCCCCGGCCGCGCCGCCGACAGCGGCCCTTCCGTCACCCCCATGACCGAAGGCTCGGCCAGCGTCGCGTTCAGCGCATAGCCCCCCGCCTCCTCGGTCGAGACCCAGGCGGCGGCGGCCCCCGGCCAGGGCGTCGCCGTCACCGCCAGATGCGGCGCATGCGCCGCCTCGTCGCCGCGCAACAGCGGCAGGTCCAGAAACACCGGCCAGACCGGGATCGGCGGCACGAAGGGGCGCAGCACCGCCCCCTCCTCGACCAGGCGGGCCGGGCGATAGACCCCCGGCTCGACCCGCACCGCATCCACCGTGATCGCGCCCGCCCGCTCGATGCGGTCGATGCGCCAGCGTTTCGCCTGCGTGCCCGGCTCGGCCAGTCGCACCACGTCCCCCGGCCCCAGATGCCCCAGCGAAGGCGGCAGCGCGAACCGCACCGCGTCCCGCGCCACCGCCGCCTCGGACAGCCAGCGTTCCGCCAGCGCCCGCCCCTCGGCCCGCGTCAGCGCCATGGCCAGCTCGCTGTCCGAGACCGCCAGGAACTCGGCCCCCGGCATCATCGTCTCGGCCGTGCGCGCGGCATAATCGCCGCCCGCCTCGACATGGGTCAGCCGGATGCGGCCCACCATCTCGGCATCGGCGGCGCGCGAGACCTCGGGCGCCTCGACCTCCTCGGCCAGCGCCATGTCGCCGGGCCCCAGTTCCGCATCGACCCGCGCGCCCCGCATGACGAAGCGCAGGACGCCGTCGCGCTCGACCGCGTCGACACCATGCGCCAGCATCAGGGGCTGCAAGGCCGCGCGCCCGCTCTCGGCGCCCGACAGCGCATAGCCGCGCACCAGCCCGCGCAGCCCCTCGGCGTCGAAGGCCCGCACGCCCGCCTCGCGGCAGATCTCGGCCACCACATCGGCCAGCGGCACCGCGCCGGCCCGGCCGTTGAGCCAATGCCCGCGCTCCCAGGCCGGGCCGTCCGACCACAGGTCGGTCCGCGCCGGAAAGGCCGGATAGGGCCGCGCATCCCAGCACCAGACATGCGCGCGCGCCATATCCACCATCCGCCCCGCCCCGGTCCTGCCGAATGCCCCGCGCGGCGGATTGTTCGCCGGGTCCGACCAGAACCCGGTCATCGCCCGCACATAGGCCGCCTGGACCAGGTCGTCCCGCCGCCCGTCCGAAAACCAGGGCAGCATCGACTCGGAACTCATCGCGTCCAGGAACTTGTTGGGCTGGTTGGTGCCCTTGTCCAGCGCCGCGCAGCCCATCTCGGTGAACCATATCGGCTTCAGGCCCGGCACCCAGGCCGAGGGCTGCGCCTGCCGCACCCCGCCGATGCGGTCGTGATGCGCGTTCTGCCACCAGCCGCGGATGTCCTTGTAGCGCCAGATCCAATGCTCGTGATGCGCGCCGTCATGGATGGGGGTGCGCCGCTGCGCCAGCCGGTCGGCATCGCTGGCGTAATACCAGTCGTAACCCTCGCCGCCGGCGACATTGCCCAGCAGATAGGCCGGATCGTCGATGCGCCGCCAATGCGCGTCCAGATGATCCTCGCCCTCGCGCCAATCCGACAGCGGCATGTAATTGTCGATGCCGACAAAGTCGATGTTCTCGTCCGCCCAAAGCGGGTCCAGGTGGAAATGCACGTCGCCACCCCCGGGGTGATGGCCGAAATATTCCGACCAGTCGGCGGCATAGCCGATCCTGACCCCCTCGCCCAGAATCCCGCGCACATCCGCCGCCAGCCGCCGCAACTGCTGCACGGCCGGGAACGAATGCCCCGCCGCCATGATCGTGGTCAGCCCGACCATCTCGGAGCCGATCAGAAAGGCGTCGATGCCCCCCGCGGCGGCGCAAAGATGCGCGTAATGCAGGATGAACCGGCGATAGGACCACTCCTCCGGCCCGCGATAGCGGATCACCGAACCGTTGCGGGTGAAATCCCCCGCCTCGGCCGCGCCGAAGAACCGCGCCACCTCGGCCGCGGCCGCGGCGGTGCCCACGGGACTGCCCTCGCGTCCCGGCGCGACGCTGGTGGTGATGCGCCCGCGCCAGGGCATGACCGGCTGGTCCGCGGCCCCGCTCCAGGGATCGGGCCGGCCGTTCTCCGCCAGCTGCTCCATCAGGATGAAGGGATAGAACACCGCCTTGCGCCCGCTTTCCGCGATCGCCCGCAGCGCCTCGATCACCGCGCCGTCGGCCGGCGTGCCGCCATAGATCGGCCGGCCATCGACCCGCGCCACCGCCTGCGCCTCGCCGCGCCCGATGCCGCCGGCGCGCCAGGCCATCCCCCGCCCATCGCGCGACAGATCCTCGATCTTGGGCCGCAGCCGGCATTCGCCGACCCGCAGATCGTCGCCGAACCAGGACACCACCAGCGAGACCGAGCCGACATTGGGCAATTCCCGCCCCAATGTCGCCATCGAGGCCAGGAAATCCGTCGCCCCCAGCGCGCTGTTGCGATTGGCGACCCGCATCTCGCCCAGGCCGATGTCATAGCTGACCGGCGTGGTCGCCAACGCATATTCCCCGGTGCCGGGGATCATCGCCACCGCCTGCACCTCGCGCGCAAGGCCCCCGCCCTGCCTGGCCGCCCGCGTGACCTCGAAGGACAGCTGCGGCACCCGGTTGCCCCATTTCTCCAGCGCCAGATCCTCCAGCACCACATAGGCCAAGCCGCGATAGGCCGGCGCCGCCTCGCCCTCCTCGGCGGCGATGGCCGGGTCGGGCAGCTGCTCCTCGCAGCCCGGATAGACCCGCATGTTCAGTTCGTCGGCCGAGACCTCCTCGCCATCGGCCCAGATGCGGCCCACGCCCAGGATCGGCCCCTCGCACAGCGCCAGGGCCAGGCTCAGCCGATAGCCGATCTGCGTCACCCGCGGGCCCGAGCCCTTGCCGCCGCCCTGGCTGCGCCGGGTCTCGACCAGCGGGCCGGCCCAGATCGCATGGCCCGGCACCCGCATCTGACCCCAGACCCGCGCGATCGGCGTGCCCTCGCCCGCGGTCTGGATGCGCATCCGGTCCACGCGGCCGGTTTCGACCGCCTTCGAGCCGCCACCCAGCAGGCGCTGGTCGATCACCCGGCCCAGGCTCGCGCCCACCGCCCGGCCGATGACGGCGCCCGAAAGCCCCAGAACCGTGCCGCCAAAGCCCGCCCCCAGCGAGGCCCCCGCCGCCGCCAGCAGAATCGTCGCCATTGCGCCCCTTCCTTTCCCTCAATGCGGCGGAAACCGGAACCGCCCGGCGATCCGCGCCCGCCACGGCGCCGACAGCGGGCTTTCCACCACGCCATGCCGGTCATAGGCATGCACGAAGCTGGCCCGCGCGCCGATTTCCGCCGCTATTCCCATATGCTTGGCCGGCGCCCCGGCCCGCATGCGAAAGACCAGCACATCGCCCGGCCGCTCGTCGGGCGCAGGCAGCAGCAGCCGCCCCGCCCCGCCCAGCAGCAGCTCCGCCCCGCCGACCTCGCCCCAGTCGGGCGTATAGGCCGGCATGGCCTCGGGCTCGGCGCCGCACAATTCGCGCCACACCCCGCGCACCAGCCCCAGGCAATCCGTCCCCGCCCCCTTGGCCGAGCCCTGATGCACATAGGGCGTGCCGATCCAGCCCCGCGACGCCTGAACGACCGCGCTCATCGGTTCACCTTGGGCGCGATCAGCCAGTCCTCGGGCGGCAGATGCGGAAAGCCGCGAAAGTTCAGGTAGTTCAGGAACTTCATCCGGCAGGTCTCGGCCCGCTTGTCGCAGCCCGCCTCCAGCCGCACCCGGTCGCCCGCGGCGGGCCGGATGCCCAGCGCGGTCCAAAGCTCGACCTCGCGGCCCCCGCCCGGCAGGGCGGCATCCGCCTTGACCCGCGCCGACAGGCCCAAAGCCTCGCCCGACAGCACCACAAGCTGCCCATGCTCGAACCAGCCCGCGTCATGGCCGTCGACGCCCGACAGCGCCAGCCGGCCCTCGGCCTCGGCCTCGACCACCCCCTCGGCCGCATAGCCCGGCCGGGACAGGTCGAACCGGCACTGCCCGTCCCCCAGCACGGCCGAGCAGCGCGGGTGATAGACCCGCCCCTGCGCCCGGCCCAGGGGCTCCGACAGCCCGCGCAGCTCGGCCCGGAACGCCGCGCCGCTGCGCAGCACCTCGCCCAGATGGCCGCGGAAAAGCAGCCGCCGGTTCGCGGTATCGGACCAGTCCACCTCCCACAGCCGCACCTCGGCGCCGTCCCAGCGCCCGGCCATCAGGTCGCGCTCGGTGATGGCGCTGTCCGACAGCGCCCCCACCGCCTCGCTATTGTCCACCGACAGGCCGAGGCCCTGCACCAGCGCCCGCGCGCTCAGCCCGCTGTCGGGGCGAAAGGCGATGCCGTCAAAATCCAGCGCCCCATCGTGATCGGTAAATCCCAGCACCAGCCCGTCGCGGCGCTCGACCGCCCAGGCCCGCGCGATCGTCTCGCTCATAGCCGCACCTCCACCACCGGCACCTGCGGCAGGTCGCCCGCCTGGAAGGACGCGACTGAGACCGCGATCCGGTCGGTGTCGAAGCGCACCGGCACGTCGAACTCGAACCCGGCCGTGACCAGGGCCCCCGGCTCGGGCGGCGCGGCGAAACGGATCACGCCCGCCGCCCAATCGACGGCGAAATCCACGCCGGCGCGCAGTTCCACCTGGCCCACCCCGGCCAGCACCGTGCCCTCGACCGGCTTGGCCACCGGCCGCCAATAGCGCCCCGGACCCGAGGCATAGGCCTTGCGCAGCGCAAACTCGCGCCGCACCCCGTCGCCCATGCCGATCTCCTGGTCCTGAAAGCTCACCGTCCCGCTTGGCGCGCAGGACTTGCAATCCGCCCAGTCCTTCCAGCGGAACCCGTGCATCTGCCCGGCCCGCGCCTCGAAAAAGGCGATCAGCGCCGCCACGTCGTCCAGCGAGCGCAGGCCCAGCCCGGCGTCATAGCGCCGCCGCGAATGCGCCCAGGGCGTGCGCCGCTCCTCGTGCCCGTTGGTCAGCGCGACGATTTCCGTGCGCCGCTCCGGCCCGCCGACCGAGCCGAAGGACAGGTTCGCCGGGAACCTGATCTCGTGAAATGCCATCTCAGCCGTTCCTTTCCCCGCGCGCCAGGAGCCGCGCCATCTGCGCGGCGATCTGGCTCTGGCTGCGCTGGAACCCCGCCACGTCGGGGGTCGAGACATTGAAGGTCACATTGACCGGCCGCCCGCCGCCGCCCGCCGCCGCGACCCCCAGCCGCCCGTCGGCGCCGCGGCGCAGGGGCATGATCGCCTCGGCCCCGGCCTCGCCCATCAGCCCGGTCGCGCCGCGCATCGGGAAATAGGTGGGCTGGCTCACCACGCCGCCCTTGGCAAAGGGCATCACCCGCCCCTGCGAAAACGCCGCCCCCTGGCCAAAGGGCAGCACGGCCGAGACCATGCCGTTCACCCCCTGCGCGATGGCCCCGGCCAGCGCCTGCTCGACCGGTTTCATCGCCACGGCAAAGGCGCTGTCGGCCATGCTGCGCGCGATGCCCTTCAGCGCGTCCGACAGCTTCATGCCGTCGAAGACCAGCCCCGAAAACGCCCGGCGCAGCCCGTTGCCGATCCCCGATGCCAGCGTGCCGACCTCGCGATTGGTATGGACCATCGACTGCCGCAGCCGCGCCAGTTCCGCGTCGAACTCCGCCGCCAGCCGGGCGCTCTGCTCCAGGCCGCGGCCCAGCGCCGGCCCGTCCTCGTCCAGCCGGTCCAATCCGTCCTTCTCCGCCATGACGGCGCCTCCTTTCATGCTAACCTGCGGGCCGGTCGGGATAGCGCGCGACCAGTTCCGCCAGCCGGTCGCGGGTCATCGCGCCCCGGCGCCCCGGCTCGACGCCCAGCATCAGGGCCAGCTCGGCCGGGGTCAGCGCCCAGAACTCGGCCGGCCGCAGCCCCAGCCCGCCCAGCCGCGGCGGACCCATCCCCATGCGCATCAGCCCCGGCCAGTCCAGCCCGCCGCTCATGTCCCCTCGACGCGAAAGGCCCGCGCCAGCAGCGCCGCCGCCGCATGGGCGGCAGCGACCGGCCCGCCGCGCAACTCGGCCGCGGCCAGTTCCGCCATGCCGCCCGGCCAGCCGCCCGCCCGCAGCCCGGCGACCAGCACCGCCATCACGTCGCGGCTGGAGAACCGCCCGCCCTCGAAGCGTTCGACCAGCGCGATCATGCTCTCGGCGCCCAGTTCCGCCTCAAGCCCGGCCAGCGCGCCCAGCGTCAGCCGGGCGACATGGCGCCGCCCGTCCAGCCAGATCTCGACCTCGCCCGCCAGCGGGTTGACCGGCTCAGAAGGCGACGAAGCTGATCGCGCCCGCGCTTGCCATGGAAATCTCATATGTCGCCTCGCCATTGTAACTGCCCGCATATTCCAGCGCCGTGATCTGGAACGGCCCCTCGACCGTGCCGAAATCCGGGATCACCACCTGGAAGCGCGGCACCTCGCCGTCGAAGAACACCTGCCGCGCGCGTTCGTCCGTGGTCCCGTCCCGGAACACCCCGGACCCCGAGATGCTGGCCGAGCGCACCCCGGCGCCCGCCAGCAGCTCGCGCCAGCGCCCCTCGCTTTCCAGGCTGGTCACGTCCACCGTCTCGGCATTGAAGCCCAGCCGGGTCGCCCGCAGCCCCGCCACGGTCTCGAAATGGCCGTCGCCGGTCATGTCCATCTTGATCAGCAGGTCGCGTCCGTTCTGCACCGCCATCGCCGTCTCTCCTCAACCCAGGTCGATGCGCGCGCGAAAGGTCAGGTCGACCCGCCGCCCCGCGCCGTTTTCCACCCGCCGGGCGCGGGCGCGCAGGAACCACAGCCCCGCCAGATGCCCGCGCTCCAGCGCCATCGCGGCGCCCTCCAGCGCCTCGCTGACCGCGACCGCCGCCGCCTTGACGGCACCGAAACCGCCCGCCGCCTCGGCCCCCGACAGGACCGAGACCACAAAATCATGCACTGCGCCCGGCGCCGTCATGTCGCCCGCGTCGCGCACCTCCTCGGGGCCCAGCGCGACATAGATCCCCGCCGGCGCCGCCACCGGCATGGCGTCATAGATCGCGTCGCCCACCATGGCCCCCAGCGCCGCGTCCTCGCGCAGCACGCGATAGACCGCCACCTGCAGCGCGGCCGTTCCACGGTAGCTCATGCCCCCGCCTCCTCTTTGGCGATGCAGACCAGCCAGCGGCCGCCGGCATCGCTCTCGGCCACCGCCTCGATGCGGAACCGGCGCGCCGTCTCGCCCTCGCCCAGGCGCAGCCGCTGCTCGGGGCGCGGGCGGCGGGCATCGCCCACCGGCGCCGCCCTGACGATGATCCGCCAGGTCACGACGCTCTGCGCCCCCACCTCGGCGATGCGCTCCGCCCCCGCGCCCGACCGCATCTCGGCCCAGAGGCGCCCGACCTCCTGCCAGGCCAGGCGGAACCCGCCCATCCCGTCGGGCTCCCGGACCGGGGATTCCACGACCAGCGGCACCGTCGGCCGCGGCAGGCTCATGCCCGGCCGCGCGGGTTGCCGCGCCCCCCCAGCACCCGGACCGAGCGCCAGGGCTCGATCAGCGCGCCGACGCCAAAGGGCAGCGCCCCCGCCGATCCCGCAAAGCTGCGATCCTCGTGATAGCGCGCGGCCAGCAGCAGCACCGCCTGCGCCAGGTCGGCCGGCACCTGCGCCCATTCCGCCCCGAACCCGGCGCGCAAGGTGATCTCGGCGAACCCGCCCAGGGGCACCGCCGGCAGGAACGCCCCCACCGGCGCCAGCACCGGCCGCTGCATGTCCGGCACCAACCGGTAAAGCCCCGCGTCGACGACCACCGAAACGCCCGTCGCATCCGCCGTCTCGACCCGCTCGACCGCCTCGACCGGCGCCAGCGGCAAGGGCTGGCCCTCGGGATCGCGCCATGCCTCCAGCCGCAGCCGGAACCGCCGGGCCAGCAGCACCTTGCCGGTGCGCGCCTCGACGGTGGCGATGGCCGCGCGCAGGAACCCCGCCAGCGCCGCGGTCTCGGCCGCGTCCTCGGCCATGCCGAAACCGGTCCCCAGCCGCAGATGGTCGCGCAACATCGCGACGGGCAGCGCCTCGGCCGCGGGCGCCGTCACTTCCACAAGCATCATCCTCGTCTCTCCCATTCGCAGGGCTTCGGGCAAAGGGGGCCGCGCCGCTGCACCCTCGCGCGCGCGGACAGCTGCACTTGCCAGCAGGGCGCAGTTTCCCGGCGCGGCCCCCGCTTCGGCCCCGGATCAGCCGAAGACCATCAGCTTGACGGCGCGCGCATCGGTGACGCCGCCGCCGACGCGCTTGCTGGCATAGAACAGCACATGCGGCTTGGCCGAGAACGGATCGCGCAGCACCCGCAGATCCGGCCGCTCGACGATGGTATAGGCCGAGCGGAAATCGCCGAACCCGATGGAATGCGAGCCCTGGGCGATGTCGGGCATGTCCTCGCAGACCAGCACCGGATAGCCCAGAAGCTGCGCCGGCTGCCCCATGGCCAGGCTGTCCGCCCACAGGAAGCGGCCATCCGCGTCGCGCATCTTGCGCACCGCGGCGGCGGTCTTGGAATTCATCACGAAGCTCGCATTGGCGCGGTATTGCGCGCCCAGCGCATAGACCAGGTCGATCAGCGCATTGGCCGGGTTGGTGGCGGCGAAATCGCCGGTCCCGCCCGAGGGGATGGTGCCGATCTGCACATTGGTCGCGCTGCCGTTCGGCGCCTTGGCATGGGTCAGCAGGCCGCGCGGCTTGTTCACCCCGTCGCCGCTGATGAAGGCCGTGGCCTCGGCGCGGGCGAATTTCTCGGCGATGCGCCCGGCCAGCCAGGTCTCGACATCGAAGGCCGCGTCGTCCAGCAGGCGCTGGCTGGCCTTGGGCATGGCCGAAAGCTCATGCACCGGGATCACCACCCGCTGCACGCTGGGGGTGCCGGTCTCGGCCTGGGCGGCGGTCTCGGCCGCCCAGCCATGGGCGATGTCGCCCATGTCCACCAGCACCTCATAGCTCGCCGATTCCACCGTCACCACATTGGCGACACGGCGCAACGAGGCGGTGACGTTCAGCGCCTCCTGTACCTGCATGGCCACGGTCGGCGCCGCCAGGAAGCCGCCGTCGCTGGTGGTGGTCATCGCCTTGCCCTCCAGCGGCAGCCCGCGCAGCGCGCCGTCATCGCCGTGGCGGATATAGGCGTCGAAGGCCTTCTGATGCGGCGCACCCTGGTCGGCCTCGGCCGACAGCGGCGCGCGGGGGCGGGAAATCGTCTTGCGGTCCAGCATGGTCATGCGTGTTTCCTGTGCTTCCAATCGGTTCTGAATCTCGCTGCGGAATGCCTTCAACTCCTGGACAAAGCCCAGCATCTCGGCCCCCAGGTCGCCGGGCACATCCGCCCCGGCCGCGGCTTTCACCTCGGTCATGATCCCCTCCGTTTCGGTGAAACTCACTCGGCGCGCAGCGCCTGCGTCGCGGCCCGAAAGGCCGCCGCCATCTCGTGCAGCCGGTCGGACTTGGTGCCGACCCTGGCCTCGGCCAGCATCGGAAAGGTGACCAGCGACACCTCCCACAGCTCGACCTCGGACAGCAGCCGCCGGCCCTTGCCGTCGCGCTCGGCGGAAATGGTGCGATAGCCGATCGACAGCCCGTCGATGGCGCCCGCCGCGACCAGCGCCGCCGCCTCGCGGGCCTGGGCGATCTCGGGCAGCAGCCGCCCCTTGACCCACAGCCCCTTGCCGTCCTCGCGGATCTCCTCCCAGACCCCGATGGGCCGGGCGGGATCGTGCTGCCACAGCATCCGCACCCGGTCGCCCCGCGCCTCCAGCCGCTTCAGGCTGGCGGCATAGGCGCCGCGGACCACGACATCGC
The DNA here is from genome assembly GCF_046335115.1 of Paracoccus sp. P2. Classification (NCBI taxonomy): domain Bacteria; kingdom Pseudomonadati; phylum Pseudomonadota; class Alphaproteobacteria; order Rhodobacterales; family Paracoccaceae; genus Paracoccus; species Paracoccus sp. P2. The sequence goes on from NZ_JBGOSN010000006.1 coordinate 80,237, forward strand.
CGCCCTGGTCGGCCAGGCCGAACAGGCTGGCATAGCCCTCGATCCGCGTGCCCTCGGCCACCAGCGACCCGCCGGCGGCATATTTCAGCTCCAGCCCGTAATCTTTCGAATCCACCTCACCCTCCTTTCGGGGCATATTCCAGGATGGACTGCACCGCCTGGGTCAGGATGACCGCGACGACGCCATAGACGGTCATCCACAGCCGCCGCTCCAGCCCCTCGATCAGCGCCTCGATGCGCTCCAGCCGGCGCTCCACCTGGGAAAATTGCAGCGCCATGATCCGCTCCTGCGTCTCGAGGCGCTGGTCGTGCCAGTCGAAGGGCTCCTTGACGAAACGCGAGCCCTCCATCTCACCCCTCCCCCTCCGGCAGGGGCGGCAGCCCCAGCGCCGCCCGCTTCTCGGCCGGGGTCAGGAAGCCGGCCTCGCCGACGCGCTTCCAATGCTGGTCGCGCTCCTCGGCCAGGGCCGGCACCTGGTCGGGATCGGCGCGCAGGTCGATCTCGGCCCCCAGATGCTCGGACAGCCACCAGGCCAGGGCACCGGCCACGCGCGAGACCAGCGGCAGCACGGTTAGCCGGTAAAAGGCCCGATGCGCTTCGGCGTAATTGGCATAGGTCGCCTCGCCCGGAATGCCGATCAGCATCGGCGGCACCCCGAAGGCCTGGGCGATCTCGCGCGCCGCCGCCAGCTTGGTCTGGTGAAACTCCATGTCCGAGGGTGAGAACCCCATCGGCTTCCAGTCGAGCCCGCCCTCCAGCAGCATCGGCCGCCCGGCATTGCGCGCGCCCTGGTGATGCATCTCCATCTCCGTCACCAGGCGCTCATACTGGTCCGGCGACAGGCCGCCCTGCCCGTCGGCGCCCTTGTAGACGATGGCGCCGCTGGGCCGCGCCGCATTGTCCAAAAGCGCCTTGGACCAGCTCGAGGCGCTGTTATGCACATCCACCGCCACCGCCGCCGCCTGCATCGGCGACAGCCCGTGATGGTCGTCCAGCGGATGGAAACTGCGGATATGGCAGATCGGATCGGGACTGCCGGCCATGTCGAAGCGGACCTTGCGCCCGCCCACGCCATATTCATAGGCGACCGGCCAGCCGTCCGCCCCCGGCACCACCGCCATCCGGTCCGAGCGCAGCACGTGCAGCTCGGCCGGCAGCCCCTGCGCACCCTCGCCCACCGCCTCCAGATAGCCGTCGCCGCTCAGCAGGATCTGGCCGTAGAGCGCCTCGAACAGCTCGGCCCGGCCCTGGCCCGGATTGGGCCGGCGCATCAGGTCCAGCACCGGATGCACCTCATAGCGGCGCTCGCGGTCCTGGCAGATCAGCGGCACGGCGGCGGCGGCCTCGGCGATCAGCCGCACGGCGCGGAACCCGACCGGATTGCCGACGAAGCCCAGCCGCGTCAGGCTGACCGTGTCGCGCGGCGACCAGACCACGCGGCCCGAACCCGCCGCCAGCGCCACCAGCTTGCCGGCGGCGCTGGCCTTCTTCTCGACCGCGCCGGGCGGCCGCGCGGGCGCAGCCCCCCGCCCGAACCAGGGAAATGCCATCGGTTCCTCCTGAAATGCCAATGAAAAAGGGGCCGCGCCCGCGACCCCTCCCGGACCCCGCAAGGCCCTTTCACCGTTTCGAAAATACCCTGGGGGGAAGCGCCTGCGGCCCCCCGTCCAGGGGGGCGGCAGGCGCGGGGGGNGCGCAGCCCCCCGCCCGAACCAGGGAAATGCCATCGGTTCCTCCTGAAATGCCAATGAAAAAGGGGCCGCGCCCGCGACCCCTCCCGGACCCCGCAAGGCCCTTTCACCGTTTCGAAAATACCCTGGGGGGAAGCGCCTGCGGCCCCCCGTCCAGGGGGGCGGCAGGCGCGGGGGGCAAAGCCCCCTAAAGCCCCCGCACCGCCGGGCGCAGGTGATGCGCGGCCGGCGCGATCACCAGCTCGTGGATGGCCCAGACCAGCGCATCCAGCCGATCGGGCGAGCCGCGCCCGTCATAGCCCGCCACCGTCATGCGGCACATCTGCTCCTCCAGCTGGCCCAGCCCCCGCAGGTGGCTGACCCGCCCCTGCTCGTAAAGCGCCGCCACCGGCTCGGCGCGCAAGCCCTTGCCGCGCCCGGCGCGCAGGGCGCGGAACGGCACCAGCGGATCGACCTGGCGGATCACGCTCTCGACCAGGTCGCCGCCCTGGTTGACCTCGGCCACCAGCCGCTCGGCGCCGTGGCGCTGCATGGCGGCGATGGCGGCCCGCGCCCAGTCCAAGGGCCCGCCCCGGACCGAGGCATCCTCCAGCACATAGGCGCGCCATTCGGTCGCCGGCCCCTCGGCCACCGCCCCGGCCACCACGATGCCGCATTCGTCCGACGCCGCGCCGCCCGTCACCGCCGGATCGACCGCGACGACGATGCGCGACAGCGCCGGGCAAGCCTCGACGCGGCAGCGCTCCAGCAGGGCGGCGCTCCACAGCGCCCCCTCGACATCCTCCAGCAGCAACCCCTCCAGCTCCTGCCGCCCCAGCCGGGTGCCGCCATAGCGCGCCTGCACCTCGGCCATGAAGCTTTCCGCCAGATAGGCCCGGTTCGCATCGGTCGGCGCATGGGTGGTCACGGTCGAGGACTGCCGCAACAGCCGCTTCAGCACCGCCACGTTCCTGGGCGTGGTGGTGACGACCTGCTGCGGATGCGGACCCAGCCGCAGCGCGAATTGCAGCATGTCCCATGTCTCCTCGGCCTTCTTCCACTTGGCCAGCTCGTCGACCCAGGCCGCGTCGAATTGCGGCCCGCGCAGCGCCTCGGGCTCATGGGCCGAGTAAAGCTGCGCCACCGCGCCATTGGGCCAGACCAGCCGCCGCCGCCCCGCCTCCCAGACCGGCCGCCGGTCGGGCGGCGACGAGGCCAGGATCCCCGATTCCCCGAACACCATCACGTCGCGGGCCTGGTCCAGCGTCTCGCTGACCAGCGCCACCCGGCGCGCGCGGCCCGGCGCCTCGGGGGTTGCGCCCTCGACCTGGGCGCGCACCCATTCGGCGCCGGCGCGGGTCTTGCCCGCACCGCGCCCGCCCATGATGACCCAGCTCTTCCAGTCGCCCTCGGGCGGCAGCTGGTGCGGCAGCGCCCAGAACTCGAAAAGCCAGGGCAGGCTGGCCAGCGCATTCTCGCCCAGACCCGCCAGGAACGCGTCAACCTCCTCCTGCGCGGCGCAGGCAAGCCAGGCGGCGCCCGATCTCGTCTCGTGCCGCGTCAAGGTCGAGTGCGCCTGCACCGACCCGCCCGGCAGCATCCTTGCGAAGCTTGTCAACCTTGCTCCTTTCCTCCAGCACCATCTGGGTCGCGGCCCGCAACTCGCGCACCAGCTTGCCGGATTCCTTCAACTCGCCCGTCTCGCCGGCCTCGATCCGCTCTCGCAGCCGGTTCAGTTCCGCCGCATAGGACCGAAACAGCCCGTCCGCGATCTCCAGCACGTTTGTGTCCGGCGCCTCGGCGCCGGGCACGAAAGGCCCTTCCGGCGCCCCTGGCCCCGGATCGAAACTCTTGGTCATTCTTGATCGCCCTGCCGTCCTGTGCCTGTCCGCACGAGCGAGACATGAAAAAAGCGGCCTCGGGGTCGCCCCCGGCCGCTTGCCCATCTCTCCCAGCATGGGGAATTTCTACTTCAGGGCGTGCGCCGAGTCAACGCAAAACCGGGGATTGCGCGGTCGCCGCTGCCATAGCCAAGCGAAATCAACGGCTTGCCAAAAGCAACACCCGCCGCGCGCCCTGCGCAACAGGGCCGGAACCGGACGCGGCCCGCCGCATCGCTTCTTCGTTCCCCAAATACCCGGGACGGCAACCGGGCCAGGGGCGCAAGCGCGCCCCGCTCACGCCGGCCGCGCCTCCCACCTGCACCCCGGCGCCCGTCAGTCGCCCTGCACCGGCGACAGCGGCTGGCCCCTCTGGCGCTCGATCTCGCGCCAGCGGGCGACGTTGCGGTTATGCTCCTCCAGCGTGCGGGCGAATGCATGCCCGCCCGAGCCGTCGGCGACGAAGAAGACGTAATCGGTATCCTCCGGGTCCATCGCCGCGGCGATGGCGGCCCGGCCGGGATTGGCGATGGGCGTCGGCGGCAGCCCGTCGATCTGATAGGTGTTATAGGCCGTGCGCCGCCGCAGTTCCGAGGCGCGGATGCCGCGGTCCAGAACTCCCTTGCCCTCGGTGATGCCATAGATCACCGTCGGGTCGGTCTCCAGCCGCATGCCCTGCCGCAGCCGGTTGACAAAGACGCTGGCCACCACCCGGCGCTCTTCCGGCTGGCCGGTCTCCTTCTCGATGATCGAGGCCATGACCAGCGCCTCCTCGGGCGTGGCATAGGGCAGGTCGGGCTCGCGCGCCTCCCAGGCCGCGGCCAGGATCGCCTCTTGCCGCCGCGCCATCTCGGCCAGCAGCGCGGCGCGGTCGGCGCCCTTCTGCACATCATAGGTGTCGGGGGCGAGGCTGCCCTCCTCGGGCAGGTCCGCGACCTCGCCGCCCAGGAAACCGGCCTGTTTCAGCCCCTCGACCACCTGCCAGCTCGTCACCCCCTCGGCGACCGAGATGCGCAGCCGCGCATCGGGCTTGGCCTCCGCCGCGGTGACGACCTCGGGCGCCGGCTCGCTGGCGGGGTTGTATTTGGCCTGCTCGGCAAAGACCCCGGTCTCGGCATCCATGTCGCGCAGGATCACCGAGTTCTCGCGCACGCCGATGCGGAACACCACCTCGGTGCCGCAGGTGCTGGGACCGCCGGCGGTGATGACCCGGACGATCTCCGCCATGCTGGCATGCGGCGGCATCAGGTAGGAGCCGTATTTCAGATCGCGCGATTTCCCGGCATAATCGGCGCCCGCCCGGAACACATAGGCATTGGACACCACGCCCTGCTCGGCCAGCTGCTGGCTCACCGCGTTCAGGCTGGCGCCGGGGGCGACGCGCACGCAGGCGGCCAAGGCGCTGGGGCCGGGCCGGGTGTATTCGTGCTTGCCCCAGGCGATGGCCGCCGCGACCGCGATCAGGATCACGATCAGCAGCGTCAGGAAATTCGACGCGATATGGCGCCAGATCATTCCTTGACCCGCCCCATCACCAGGCTGGCATTGGTGCCGCCGAAGCCGAAGCTGTTGGACAGCACGTGATCCACCTTGCGCCGCACCGCGGCATTGGCGGCCAGGTCGACCGGGGTTTCGCGCGCCTGCTTGTCCAGGTTGATGGTCGGCGGGCAGATCTGGTCGCGGATGGCGAGGATGCAGAAGATCGCCTCGACCGCCCCCGCCGCGCCCAGCAGGTGCCCGATGCTCGACTTGGTCGAGGACATCACCACATTGCCCGCCGCATCGCCCAAGAGCCGCTCGACCGCGCCCAGCTCGATCACGTCGGCCATGGTCGAGGTGCCATGCGCGTTGATATAGTCCAGCGCGCCCGGCGCGAGGTTGGCGCGCTTCAGCGCATTGGTCATGCTGCGGAAACCGCCGTCGCCATCCTCGCTGGGCGCGGTGATGTGATAGGCGTCGCCCGACATGCCATAGCCCAGGATCTCGGCATAGATCCTGGCGCCGCGCGCCTTGGCATGCTCGTATTCCTCCAGCACCACGACGCCGGCGCCCTCGCCCATGACGAAGCCGTCGCGATCCTCGTCCCAGGGCCGGCTCGCCGCCTTGGGATCGTCCTCGCGCTTGGTGGACAGCGCCTTGCAGGCGTTGAAGCCGGCGATGCCGATCTCGCAGATCGGGCTCTCGGTGCCGCCGGCCACCATGACATCCGCATCGCCCAGCGCGATCAGCCGCGCCGCGTCGCCGATGGCATGGGCGCCGGTCGAGCAGGCGGTGACGACCGCATGGTTCGGCCCCTTGAAGCCGAAGCGGATCGAGACCTGGCCCGAGACCAGGTTGATCAGCGCCCCCGGAATGAAGAACGGCGAAACCCGTTTCGGCCCGCGTTCCTTGATCAGCACCGCGGTATCGGCGATCGAGGACAGCCCGCCGATGCCCGAGCCGATCATGACCCCGGTGCGCTCGCGCTCGTCCTCGTTCGCGGGCTCCCAGCCGGAATCCTTCACCGCCTGCTCGGCGGCGGCCATGCCGTAAAGGATGAAGTCGTCGACCTTGCGCCGGTCCTTGGGCTCCATCCAGTCGTCGGGGTTGAACGTCCCGCCCGAGCCGTCGCCAAAGGGGATCTCGCAGGCATATTTCGTCGCCACGTCCTTGGTGTCGAACCGGGTGATCGGTCCGGCGCCGGATTCCCCGGCCAGAAGCCTCGACCAGGTCTCCTCGACCCCCGAGGCCAGCGGCGTGACCATCCCCAGTCCGGTGACGACAACTCTGCGCATGCACGGGCTCCCTTCGCAACGCTCAATCGGGCAGGTTCTACACGCCGCCCGCCGGCCGCGCAACGCAAAGCGCCGCCCGGGCGGCGGGCCGCCGCCCCCGCTTCCGGGTCAGTCGCGGTGAAACGCCGGCTTGCGCTTTTCCAGAAAGGCCCGCATGCCCTCGCGCTGGCCCTCGGTGCCGAACAGCCGGTGGAACAGCCGCCGTTCCCAGGCGACGCCCTCGGCCAGCGACAGCTCCTCGGCCCGCATCACCGCCTCGCGCGCCAGCCGCGTCGCCGGCCGCGAATAGCCGGCGATCTGCCGCGCCGCCGCCATCGCCTCGGCCACGACCTGATCGTCGGGCACCACCCGCGCCACCAGCCCGGCGCGCAGCGCCTCGGCCGCGTCCATCATCCGGCCGGTCAGGTGCAGGTCCATCGACAGCGCCCGCCCGATCAGCTTGGTCATGCGCTGCGTGCCGCCCATGCCGGCGATCACGCCCAGCTTGACCTCGGGCTGGCCGAATTTCGCCCCCTCGCCGGCAATGGCGAAATCGCACATCATCATCAGCTCGCAGCCGCCGCCCAGCGCATAGCCGTTCACCGCCGCGATCTTGGGCGTGCGCGTCGCCGCGAACCGGTCCCAGATGGCAAAGAAATCCGCCTCGACCATCTCCTCGGCGCTCTTTTCGGCCATTTCCGAGATATCCGCCCCCGCCGCGAAGGCGCGCTCCGAGCCGGTGACGACCACGGCCCCCACGCCCCGGTCGGCATCCAGCGCCTCGGCCGCCGCCGTCAGTTCCTCGGCCAGGGCCGAGTTCAGCGCGTTCAGCGCCTCGGGCCGGTTCAGCCGGATCAGCGCCACGCGGCCCTCCCGCGTGATCTCGATCAGTTCAGCCATGCTCCCCCCTCACAGGTTGCGGGCGATGACGAGGCGCTGCACCTCGCTCGTGCCCTCATAGATCTGGGTCACGCGCACGTCGCGATAGATGCGCTCGACCGGGTAATCGGCCAGGTAGCCATAGCCGCCATGCAGCTGGATCGCCGCCGAACAGACCCTTTCCGCCATTTCCGAGGCGAAAAGCTTGGCCATGCTGGCCTCGGTCAGGCAGGGCTTGCCGGCCTCGCGCAACATGGCGGCGCGCAGCACCATCAGCCGCGCCGCGTCGATCTGCGTCGCCATGTCGGCAAGCCTGAAGGCCACCGCCTGATGCTCGATGATCGGCCGGCCAAAGGTGATGCGTTCGCGCGCATAGGCCAGGGCCGCCTCATAGGCGCCGCGCGCCATGCCGACCGCCTGGGCGGCGATGCCGATGCGCCCGCCCTCCAGGTTCGACAGCGCAATCCGGTAGCCCTCGCCCTCGGCGCCCAGCCGGTTCTCGACCGGCACCCGCATGCCGGTGAATGCCAGCGCGCAGGTGTCCGAACTGTGCTGGCCCAGCTTGTGCTCGACCGAGACCACCTCGTAGCCCGGCGTATCCGTCGGCACGATGAAGGCGGAAATCCCCTTCTTGCCCGCCGCCGCATCCGTCACCGCAAAGACGATCACCACCTTGCCGTTCTTGCCCGAGGTGATGAACTGCTTGGCCCCGTCGATGACGTAATGGTCGCCCTCGCGCCGCGCCTTGGTGCGCAGGTTCGAGGCGTCCGAGCCGGCATGCGGCTCGGTCAGCGCGAAACCGCCGATCCACGCGCCGCTGGCCATCTTCGGCAGGAAGCGCGCCTTCTGCTCGTCGGTGCCGAAACGCAGGATCGGCACGCAGCCGACCGAGCTGTGCACCGACATGATGGTCGAGCACGCCCCGTCCGCCGCCGCGATCTCCTCCAGCGCCAGTGCATAGGCGACCGCGCCGGTTTCCGAGCCGCCATGTTCCTCGGGCACCAGCATGCCCAGAAAGCCCAGTTCGCCCATCTCGGTCAGCTCGGCGCGCGGAAAGGCATGTTCGCGGTCGCGCTGCGCCGCCCCCGGCGCCAGCCGTTCGCGCGCAAAGTCGCGGGCGGCGTCGCGGATCTGTTCCTGTTCCTCGGTCAGCATCATGGCATCCTCTCGATGGCCACCGCCGTCGCCTCGCCGCCGCCGATGCACAGGGACGCGATGCCGCGCTGGCCGCCATGCGTCTCCAGCGCCGCCAGCAGCGTGACCAGCACCCGCGCGCCGGATGCGCCGATGGGATGGCCCAGCGCGCAGGCGCCGCCATGGATGTTCACCACCTCATGCGACAGGCCAAGGTCGCGCATCGCCGCCATGGCGACCACGGCGAAAGCCTCGTTCACCTCGAACAGGTCGTAATCCGAAAGCGCCGTCCCCGTCCGCTCCAGCAGGCGCCGGACCGAGCCGATGGGCGCGGTCGGAAACAGCCCCGGCTTGTCGGCATAGGTCGCGTGGCCCAGGATCCGCGCCCGCGGCACCAGCCCGCGCCGCTCGGCCTCCGAGGCCCGCATCAAGACCAGCGCCGCCGCCCCGTCCGAGATCGACGAGGAATTCGCCGCCGTCACCGTGCCCCCCGGCCGGAAGGCGGGCTTCAGCGTCGGGATCTTGTCCAGCCGCGCCTTGCCCGGCTGCTCGTCGGTATCCACGACCGTCTCGCCGCCGCGGCCCTTGACCGTCACCGGCGCGATCTCGCCCGCAAAATGCCCGGCGGCAATCGCCTTCTGCGCCCGGGTCAGCGAGGCAATCGCGAATTCGTCCTGCGCCTCGCGGGTGAACTGATAGACTTCCGCGCAATCCTCGGCGAATGTGCCCATCAGCCGGCCCTTGTCATAGGCGTCCTCCAACCCGTCCAGGAACATGTGGTCCATGACCTGCCCATGGCCCATGCGATAGCCCGACCGCGCTTTCGGCAGCAGATAGGGCGCGTTCGACATGCTCTCCATGCCGCCCGCCACCACCACCTCGGCGGAACCGGCCAGGATCAGGTCATGCCCCAGCATCGCCGCCTTCATGCCCGAGCCGCACATCTTGTTGACGGTCGTGGCGCCGGCGCCCAGCGGCAGGCCCGCGCCCAGCGCCGCCTGCCGCGCCGGGGCCTGGCCCTGGCCGGCGGGCAGCACGCAGCCCATGATGATCTCGTCCACCGCCTGCGGGTCCAGCCCGCCCAGCGCCGCCTTGATCGCGGTGGCGCCCAGCGCCGCGGCCTCGACCCCGGCGAAATCGCCCTGAAAGCCGCCCATCGGCGTGCGGGCCGCGCCCGCGATGACAATCGGATCGCTATCCATGATGAACCCCCCTTATTTCGGTGCCATGCGCAGCGCGCCGTCCAGCCGGACGACCTCGCCGTTCAGCATCTGGTTTTCGACGATATGGCGCACCAGCGCCGCATATTCCGCCGGGTTGCCCAGCCGCGGCGGAAACGGCACGTTGGCGCCCAGGCTGTCCTGCACCTCCTGCGGCAGCCCGGCCATCATCGGCGTGGCAAAGATGCCCGGCGCGATGGTCATCACCCGGATGCCGTGCCGCGCCAGTTCCCGCGCCGCCGGCAGGGTCAGCGCCGCGACGCCGCCCTTCGAGGCCGCATAGGCCGCCTGCCCGATCTGCCCGTCATAGGCCGCGATCGAGGCGGTGTTGACGATCACCCCGCGCTCGCCGCCCTCGCCCGGCGCATTCTTCGCCATGGCATCGGCGGCCAGCCGCAGCATGTTGAAGGTGCCGATCAGGTTGATCTGGATGGCGCGGGCGAAACTCTCCAGCCCATGCGGCCCCTCGCGCCCGACGATCTTCTCGCCCGGCGCCACGCCGGCGCAATTCACCGCCACGTCGATCCGGCCAAAGGCCTCCAGCGCCGCGGCAATGGCCGCCTCGCCCTCCGGGCCGCTGGTCACGTCGGTCCTGACGAAACGCGCCGCCTCGCCCAGTTCCGCCGCCATGGCCGCGCCGGAATCGGCATTCACGTCCAGCAGCACCGCCCGCGCGCCCGCGCCCACCGCCATGCGCGCCACCGCCGCGCCAAGGCCGGACCCGGCGCCTGTGATCACAAAAACCCTGCTCTCGATCTGCATGATGCGTCCTTATTTCCGGGCCAGTTTCTCGACTTCCGCCTTGCGCAGGATGAAACGCTGGATCTTGCCGCTCGGCGTCTTGGGCAGGTCGGCGACGAAATCGATCATCCGGGGATAGGCATGGGCCGACAAGCGTTTCTTGACATGCTGCGCCAGTTCCTCGCGCAGCGCCTCGGTCCCCTCCGCCCCCTTGGCCAGCACGACGAAGGCTTTCACGATCTCGGTGCGCTCGGGGTCCGGCACGCCCACCACCGCCGCCTCGACCACCGCGGGATGCTCGATCAGCGCGCTTTCCACGTCGAAGGGGCCGATGCGATAGCCCGAGGAGGTGATGACGTCATCCGACCGGCCGATGAAGCTGATCGACCCGTCCGGCTCGAACTCCACCGAATCGCCGGTGCGGTAATAGCCCCCCGCCAGCGCCGGCGTCGCCTGGTTCAGATAGCCCGAGAACCACATCAGCGGCGAACGCTTCATGTCGATGGCCAGCACGCCCGGCTGGTTCGGCCCCAATTCGTTACCGTCATCGTCCAGCACCACCACGCGATAGCCCGGCATGGCGAGGCCGGCCGAGCCCGGACGCACCGGATGCTCCAGCCCGTGATGGTTGTTCACGCACATGCCCATCTCGGTCTGGCCGTAATGGTCGTGGATCGGCACCGAAAGATGCTCGCCGAACCAACGGATGATCTCGGGGTTCAGCGGCTCGCCGGCGGAACTGACCACCCGCAGCTGCCCCTTGACCGCCGCGGCCGCCTCCGGCCCCGCCGCGATCAGCAGCCGATAGGCGGTGGGCGAGCCGGCAAGACTCGTCACCCCCATGCGCTCGATGATCCGATAGGTCGTCTCGGCGGTAAAGCCGCCCTCGTAGAAGATCGTCGGCTGGCCCAGCAGCAAGGGCCCGGTCAGCGCGTAATAAAGCCCGTAAGCCCAGCCCGGATCGGCGATGTTCCAGAACACGTCGCTTTCGCGCAGGTCCACCGCATCGCGCATATAGGCGCCAAAGGCCAAGAGCGCCCGCAAGGGCACCGGCACCCCCTTGGGCAGGCCGGTGGTGCCCGAGGTGGACATCATCATGAACAGATCCTCGCCGCGCCGCATCACCGGCTCGAACTGGTCCGAGGCCATGGCCAGCGCCGCGCGGAAATCCACGTCGCCCGGCGCCAACGGCGCCTCGCCGCGCAGCACGGCGACCAGCGGGCAATCCTCGACCTCGTCCAGCTTGGGGCGCTGCGCGGCATTCGTCACCACCAGCTTGGCGCCGCTGGTCTTCAGCCGGTGCTCGATGGCCTTGGGGCCGAAGGCGGTAAACAGCGGCTGATAGACCGCGCCCAGCCGCCAGGCGCCCAGCACCACCGCGACCAGCTCGACCGTGCGCGGCAACAGCCCGGCGACCACGTCGCCCGGCCGGATGCCCTTGTCGCGCATCAGGTTCGCCGCCCGCGCCGCCATGCCGCGCAGATCCTCGAAGCTGTATTCCACCAGCGCCTCGTCCGGCGACAGGCAGCGCAGCGCCACCCGGTTCGCGCCGCAATGGCGGTCGCAGCATTCGACGCAGGCATTCAGCCCGGTCTCCAGGTCGCCGCGCAGCCCGGCGATGGCGTCCTCGATGCGAAAGCGCGCCACGGCCTCGTCATAGCGCGTCCGGGACAGGGTGGTCGCAGACATGTCTCTCCTCCTCAACTCTCCCGCATGGCGCGGTTTCCCCGAGTTCGCCGGCAGCTTAGCGCCGGCGACATTGCAAACAATGCCATTGGCGGCCAGAATATCTGATCGGTTTTGCAACAAGGGGCGCCATGGAACGCCGCACCATCACCCCCGGCTTCGTCGAGGACGCGCTGGACTGCCTGCACCGCCGCGGCATCGACCCGGCGCCGCTCTTGGCCCATGCCGGCATCCCCGCCCTGGGCGAGCCGGTCTCGAACCTGCAATACGGCAAGCTCTGGCTCGCCATCGCCGAGCGCATCCGCGACGAATTTTTCGACGAGGCCGCCCGCCCCATGCGCCCCGGCAGCTTCCAGCTGCTCTGCCATGCGGTGCTGCATGCCGGCACGCTGGAACGCGCCCTGCGCCGGGCGCTGCTGTTTCTCTCCGTCACCCTGGACGACCCCACCGGCACCCTGCGCCTGCGCGACGGCCAGGCCGAGATCCTGCTCAGCGACGCCGGCCCGCCGCGACGCGCCTTCGCCTATCGCAGCTACTGGCTGATCCTGCTGGGGGTGATGTGCTGGCTGATCGGCCGCCGCATCCCGCTGATGCAGGTGGATTTCGCCTGCCCGGCGCCGGAAAACCGCCGCGACTATCACCAGTTCTTCGGCGCCCCGGTGCATTTCGACCAGCCCGCCAGCCGGCTGAGCTTCGCCGCCAGCTACCTCTCGCTGCCGACCATCCGCAGCGAAAAGGCGCTGGAGACCTTCCTGCGCGGTGCCCCCGCCAACATCCTGCTGCGCTATCGCCACGACCAGGGGCTTTCCGCGCGCATCCGCAGCCGGCTGCGCGCCGCCCCGCCCGAGGACTGGCCTCATTTCGACCGCCTCGCCGCCGAGCTGCGCCTGGCCCCCGCCACCCTGCGCCGCCGGTTGCGGGCCGAGGGCCAGGGCTTTTCCGCCATCCGCGCCGAGATCCGGCTGATGCGCGCCCGCCAGCTTCTGCGCGACACCGGCCTCAGCGTGGCCGAGATCGCCACCCGGCTCGGCTATGGCGAACCCAGCGCCTTCCACCGCGCCTTCCTGAAACTCGCCGGCACCACGCCGGCCGCCTTCCGCCGCGACGCGCTCAGCCCGCCAGCATCCACAGCCGGAACCGCCGCCCGCCGGTGATCTCGCGCGCCAGGCCCATGGCCTTCATCCGCGCCAGCATCCGCTCGGCGGTGTCGCGGCTGATGCCGGCGCTGTCCTCCAGCATCGCCGCGTTCAGCAGGGGATGCGCCGCCAGCGCCCGGATCACCCGGCCGGCATTGTCGCCCTTGACCCCGGCCATCGCCGCCTGTGCGCGGGCCTGCCAGTCGGCGACCCGTGCCAGCTCGTGCCGCGCGTCCTGAATCCCCGCCGTGACCGCGGCAAGATGCCGCGCCATGCGCTCGGCCGGCGGGCCGGCATCGACCCAGACCGCGCGGCCATGCCGGCCCAGCGGGACAAAGCGCAGCGCCTCGCAGCCCTCGGCCATGTCGCGCGCCGTCCATGTCGCGGGCTCGGCCAGCATCTCGGGCGCCGACAGACCGCACAGCCGCCACAACACCCGCAGCGCCGCCGCCCGGACCAGCGGCGACAGCGCCGCGACCTGCCCGGCCAGTTGCCGGAACTCCTCCACCGCCGCGTCGAAATCCTGCCCGGTCGGCCGCGTCGCCAGCAGCTCGTCCAGCCCCGAGACCGCGGCCCGGTGCAGGCCCAGGAAACCGCGCAACTCGCGCGGATCGCCCTGCCCCTCCAGCCGACGGATGCCCCAGCGCGCCAGCCGCATCGCCTCCAGGTCGGCGCCGGCCCGCGCCTCCATCAGGTCGCGGCCGATCTCCTCGCGCCGCAAGGGCGTGCCCTGCGCCCACAGCATCGCCTCGACCTCGATCAGCGCCAGCCGGCGGTTGGCGCCGGCCCGCGCCTCGGGTTCCAGCGCCGCGACCGCGCCCTCCAGCCGGCCCAGCGCGAAGGCGGCCCGCGCCAGTTCCGGCGCCAGCCCGGCCTGAGCGGAAAACCAGTCCGCCGCATCAAAAAACTGATGCGCAGCCGATTTTCCGTGATATTCTATGTCCGAAGCGGATGGCATGTTTCCCGACCTGCAAGCAGCCTTATCCGCAGAATAACCCCATTTTGCGGATCACTGGAAGAGGGGCTTTTCACCCCCCTGCCCCGATGCCCCATCCCGGCCGCCGGGGACCGCGGCCGGGGCCGGACCTTCCCCGCGGGGAAGGTCAATCCAGGCTCTCCAGCATCACCCGCACCGCCGCCTCCAGCTTGCGCCGGTCCACGGCCGAGAAGTCGCGCGGCAGCCGGATCTCCAGCCGCCCGTTCGAGGCGGTGCATTTGGCGCTGCCCTGCGGCCGCTGGATCTGGAAGCTGATGCGGGCCTTCCCCGCGGGGACGGTCGGCGTGGTGCTGCGCGGCGCGGCGGCCGGCGATTCCGCGTCGCCCGCCAGCCCGGCATAGCGGCGCAGCAGCTCCAGCTCGTCCTTGACCGAGCGCGAATCCCAGTTCTTCAGCTCGGCCCGGATCGCCGCCGCCGTGCCCGGCACCTCGTCCAGCCGTTGCGCCAGCGCCAGCCCCAGCGCGCGCGGGATGTCGGGCGCGTATAGCAAGGCATCGCCCAGGGCCTCGACCAGCCGGATGAAGCTGCGGATATAGCTGCGCTTCTGGTAGCCGGCGGATTTGAACAGGATCGCCACCGCCTTCTCGGGGTCGCTCTCCTCGGTCACCGGGTCCATGGCGTAATGCAGCGCCAGCTGCGCCATCTCGGCGAAAGAGATGTCCTTGCGCACCATGTTCTCGTCGACCATGCGCCGGTATAGCCGCTCCAGCTCGTCGCCGCGCGCCGCGATGCCGGCCGGGATGCGGCCCCATTTCTCGGCATCGCCCGTCTCCTCCAGCAGCTGGCGATAGGCCGAAAGCCGGCGCCAGCCCTGGATCAGCTCATAGCGGCCGCCCTCGGCCGGCTCGACCCGGATCGGGTTCGACAGCCCGATGTCGCGGATCGACTCGACCAGTTCGGTCAGCTCGTAATCCGGCCCCGCGGCGCGGTCGCGGATCAGCTTCTGCGCGTCGATGGCGTCCAGCGGGATCAGGTCGGTGATCAGCCCGGCCCGCTTCAGCCGCACATGTTCCTGGGCCAGCGCATCGTTCTCGGCCCGGATCTGCGCCTCCAGCCGGGCGCGGTCGCGGGTGGATTCCGCCGTCTCGGTGATGGCGGTGGCCATCGGGCCGCGGCGATGCTCCTTTTCCTCCTTCCCCGCGGGGAAGGTTTCCGGCGCGACCTCGGCGGGCTCGTCCGGCATCTCGATTTCGAACATGCGGCGTTTGCGGCTCATGCCTCATCCTCCAGCTTGTCCCAGGCCGCGACGACATGGGATTTGAACTCTTCATAGGCCTGGTCGAAGGTCGCCCGCGCCCGGCGCCAGGTGCCGCGCGTCATCTCGCGATAGTCGATCTCGTAGATCGAGCTGAGGAACCGGCCCGATTGCTCGACCGCGCGCGTGAGCTCGATCGGGTGCTGGGCCATGTGCTGGCCGAAGACCTGCTGGAAGGCGCCGTACATCGCCTGGTGCAGCTCGTTCGACGGCTCGTAGCGCGTCATCAGGAAGCGGATGTCGGCAAAGGCCTTGGGCAGCCTGATCTTCCCCGTGGGGAAGTTTTCGAAGCCATGCGACAGGTCTTCCAGCGCCTCGGAGAGCTGGCCGATGAAGCTGGTGGTCGAGTCGTATTCCCAATAGCCGGGGCCCGAGGGGATATAGAGCATGTCGGCGGCAAAGACCGCGTTCATCGACTGGTAGCCGATGGCCGGCGGGCAGTCGAACAGGATCAGGTCATAGGCATCGTCCGCCAGGCTGTCGAGAAAGCGCGACACCGCGCCGAAGAAGGTCCATTCCGGGTTCAGGTGCCGGTACTGGGCGCTGGCGAACTCGACGAAGGCGGCATTGGCGCAGCTCGGGATGATGTCGATGGTCGGCCAGGCGGTCGGCTTGATGAAGTCCGCCGGGCGCAGCATGCCGAGCCCCATGTCGCGGATCGAGGCCGGCAGCTTGCGCTGGGGCAGGGCGGTGCCCGACTCGGCGCCGCGGGCGGCGGCGTTCATGCGGTCGGTCTCGCGTTCCAGGTCGCGGGCCATGATGCCCCAGACGGTATGGTCCTCGCCGACATCGGTCAGGCCCATGGAATGGCTCAGCGTCGCCTGCGGGTCGAAATCGACGACCAGCACCCGGTAGCCGTCCAGCGCCGCGGCATGGGCAAAGTGCAGCGCCACGGTCGACTTGCCGGCGCCGCCCTTGAAATTGGCGATGGCGGCGCGGAAGGCGCGCTTGCCCTCGGGGCGCCAGGGCATCAGCGTCTTGCGGTTGATGCGGATGCGGCGGCGCAGCTCGTTGATCTCGTCGAGCGAGAACCAGCGCTGGCGGCCGTCCTCCTCGACTTCCCCGAGGGGAAGGTTCGGCTCGGCCGCGAGCTTGCCGCGGAAGGTGGACTGGTTGATGCGGAAGATCAGTTCGGACACCTCCCAGCTCGAGAAGCGGCGCAGCGTCTTCTCATTGGCCGGGCTGAAGGTCTGGCGCCGGATCCAGCCCTGCATCTTCAAGGATTGCGCCTGCAGCTTGGCGAGGTCTTCGTGCGTATACATAGGATGCCTGTATTTTTAGGACGCAGATTTTCTTCCGTTTCGCTTTTACGCCGGATTTGCACATTTGGCAAAAGGCGTTTTAATGGAATGGTCAGGATGCGGAGATTGCGGGGTTTTCCTGCGTCGCCCGGCGAATCGCCCGGCGAATCCCGGCGCCGCAAAACCCGGAACGCTAACGCGGCAATGGGGGACGGGTTGGCGCGTTGCACCCCGGATTGGGGGACAAAACTGCGGCAATGGGGGACGGCCTGAATGACCCCCTATACCATTTGATACCGATTTTCTTTGATGATTTGGTCCGGGAAATCCGGCCGGCGGGGAATCGCTTGACAGAATCGGATTTCAGGACGCAAATACGAAAGGGATGACGAAAAGCGTTTCAAACGGTGCCAAACCGACGCGGTCATCCGGTCTTGCCCCGATGGGCAGGGCGAGGCGGGCAGATGGAAGGCAGCCGGGAATACCGGGGCGCAGGAGCAGACATGCAGGTGATGCGTGCCGTCGGCCGAGAGGCGGCGGCGAAGAAATATGACTTGCTCTCGGCCATGATGGCGCATGGGCTGGCCGGCGACAAGCATCGCCAGCGCCTGGTGCTGCGGCTGATGGCACTGATCACCACCCGCTACAACTGGCAGCGCGACGAACTGACCATCGGCCAGCGCGAGATCGCCCGGCTGTGGTGCGTCGACGAACGCACCGTCAAGCGCGAGATGGCCAAGCTGCGCGCCCTGGGCTGGATCGAGATCAAGCAGCAGGGCGCACGCGGCCGGGTGTCGGTCCTGGGCCTGAACCTGGAGCGTATCCTGTTGGATACAAAGCCGGAATGGCCGAATATCGGCCCGGATTTCGTCGAGCGGGTCGGCGGCAAGCGCGCCGAGCCGACGAGCAATGTCGTGCCGCTGCACCGGCCCGAGCCGATGCCGGCCGAGGGGCTATGGGCCGAGGCGCGCGCCCGGCTGGCCGAGGAGGATCCGGCGCTGTTCGACGCCTGGTTCGCCGGGCTGATCGAGGCCGAGCGCAGCGAAAGCTGCCTGACCCTGTTCGCGCCCAGCCGCTTTCACGCCAATTACGTCCAGACGCATCTGCTGGAGCGGCTGCGCATCGCCGTGCAACGCTGCGACGGGCGCGTCGGCAAGCTGCGCATCCTGGGCCCGTGAAGGCGCGGGCGCTGCAAGCGGGCTGTCAGCCCGGCCCTGCTATTGCGGCGGCGCGAAAACGCAAATGCAGGAGAAAGAATCATGCGCCCTGTCGCTGGGCGCCGCGGCCCTGATCACCCTGGCCTGTCCCGTCGCCGCGCTTGCCGATTGCCCTGTGCCGCGGGCGGGCGGGCGCCCCGTCGAGGGGCTGGAGGCCCGGCTGAAGGGGCAGGGCTGGCCGGTCCATAATGTCGCCGTCGAGGACGGCTGCAATGAGGTGCATGGCAAGGACGAAACCGGCCGCCGGGTCGAGGTGCCGTTCCATCCCGCCAGCCTGGCAGAGCTGGGCATGGATGACTGAACCGGCCTTCCGGATCGGGAGGGGCAGGCGCAAGGCGTTGAAAGGTCAACGTTTTCTTGCCCCCATCCCGGCCCGATAAATAATAGATAATATATCCAGATTAACAGGGCGCGATTCCGGTTTTATAGATACTCCCCGATTCAAGGCTCAGGGAGGTATCCATGCCCCAGCAATCGCGCCGCGCCGCCGAGATCTATCGCCAGCCGCTGATGGACCTGCTGTTCCAGGCCCAGACCGTGCATCGGGCGCATTTCGACCCGAATGTCGTGCAATGCTCGAAGCTTCTGTCGATCAAGACCGGCGGCTGCCCCGAGGATTGCGCCTATTGCTCGCAATCGGCGCGCAACGGCTCGGAACTCTCGGCCTCGAAGCTGATGGAGGTCGAGCGGGTGCTGGCCGAGGCCCGGCGCGCCAAGGAAGCGGGGGCGACGCGCTATTGCATGGGCGCGGCCTGGCGGTCGCCCAAGGAACGCGACATGCCGGCGGTGCTGGCGATGATCCGCGGCGTCAAGGCGCTGGGGATGGAGACCTGCATGACGCTGGGCATGCTGGACGCGGACCAGGCGCTGCGGTTGAAGGACGCGGGGCTGGATTATTACAACCACAATATCGACACCTCGGAACGCTATTATTCCGAGATCATCACCACGCGCAGCTTCCAGGACCGGCTGGACACGCTGGAGCGGGTGCAGGCGGCGGGCATCCATGTCTGCGCCGGCGGCATCGTCGGCATGGGCGAGACCGAGGCGGA
The DNA here is from genome assembly GCF_046335115.1 of Paracoccus sp. P2. NCBI lineage: Bacteria > Pseudomonadati > Pseudomonadota > Alphaproteobacteria > Rhodobacterales > Paracoccaceae > Paracoccus > Paracoccus sp. P2. The sequence continues at coordinate 99,099 of NZ_JBGOSN010000006.1, forward strand.
CCGCATTTCCATGCTGGAGACGCTGGCCGGGCTGGAGGTGCCGCCGCAATCGGTGCCGATCAACATGCTGATGCCGATGGCGGGCACGCCGCTGGCCGATGTGCCCAAGCTGGACCCGATCGAGATGGTGCGCACCATCGCCACGGCGCGCATCCTGATGCCGACATCCTATGTGCGGCTGTCGGCCGGCCGGTCCGAGATGAGCGACGAGATGCAGGCGATGTGCTTTTTCGCCGGCGCCAATTCGATCTTCGTCGGCGATGTGCTGCTGACCGCCGGAAACCCGGGCGAGGACAAGGATGCGCGGCTGTTCGCCAGGCTGGGGCTGCGGGCCGAGGTGCCGGAGGCATCGCGGGAGGGCTGCGCGGCATGAGCTTTTCCCGGCACGGGGCGGCGCTGGAGGCCTTGGCGCGGCGCGGGCGGCTGCGCCGGGTGGCGCCGGCGGCGGGGCTGGACTTCGCCTCGAACGACTATCTGGGGCTGGCGGGGTCGGCACTGCTGGCGCGGGCGGCGCGGGATGCGCTGGCGCGCGGCGTGCCGGTGGGCGCCGGGGGGTCGCGGCTGCTGCGCGGCAACCATGCCGAGCATCAGGCGCTGGAGGCCGAGGCGGCGGATTTCTTCGGCGCCGAGGCGTGCCTTTACATGGGCGGCGGCTTCCAGGCCAACCAGGCGATCTTTTCGGCGCTGCCGATGCAGGGCGACCTGGTGGTCCATGACGCGCTGGTCCATGCCAGCGCGCATGAGGGGATGCGGCTGGGCCGGGCGGAATGCCGCGGCTTTGCCCATAACGATGCCGGCGACGCGGCGCGGGTGATCGCCGAGTGGCGCGATGCGGGCGGCCGCGGCCGGGTCTGGATCGCGGTCGAAAGCGTCTATTCGATGGAGGGCGACCTGGCGCCCTTGCCGGCTTTGGCCGCGCTGGCCGCGCGCGAGGACGCGGTGCTGGTGGTCGACGAGGCGCATGCGACCGGCGTTTTCGGCCCGCAGGGCAGGGGGCTGGCGCATGGGCTGGGCTGCGCGCTGGTGAGCCTGCATACCGGCGGCAAGGGACTGGGCGGCTCGGGCGCGCTGGTCTGCGCCGACCGGGTGCTGGTCGAGACCTTGGTGAACAAGGCGCGACCCTTCATCTATGCCACCGCGCCCTCGCCTTTGTCGGCGGCGGTGCTGCGCGCGGCCTTGCGGGCGCTGGCGGATCAGCCGGCGCTGGTCGCGGGCGCGCGGGCGCGCATGGCGCTGGCGGCCGAGGCGGCGCGGGGCTGCGGCATCGCGGCGCAGAGCCAGATCGTGCCGGTGATCGTCGGCGACGACCGGCGGGCTTTGGCGCTGGCCGGGGCCTTGCAGGCGCAGGGCTTCGACATCCGCGCCATCCGGCCGCCGACCGTGCCGAAGGGGACGGCGCGGCTGCGCCTGTCCGTCACCGGCAATGTCGGGGCGGAGGATATCGCGGCGCTGTTCGCGGCCATCGCGGCGCTGGAAAGGGCGGCGGCATGAGCGCGGTGGTGGTCGCCGGCACCGATACCGGCATCGGCAAGACCGTGTTCAGCGCCGGGCTGACCCGCGCGCTGGGCGCGAGCTATTGGAAGCCGGTGCAGGCCGGGCTGGAGGAGGAGACCGACAGCGAGATCGTGGCGCGGCTTTCCGGCCGTCCGGTGCTGCCCGAGGCCTATCGGCTGCGCCTGCCGGCCTCGCCGCATCTGGCGGCCGAGCGCGAGGGGGTCGCGATCGACCCGGTGCGGCTGGCCTTGCCCCCGGTGGCCCCGCTGGTGGTCGAGGCGGCGGGCGGGCTGATGGTGCCGCTGACCCGGCGCCTGCTTTACCTGCAGGTGATCGCCGGCTGGGGCGCGCCGGTGGTGCTGTGCTGCCGCACCGCCTTGGGCACCATCAACCATTCCCTGCTGTCGCTGACGGCGCTGCGGGCGGCGGGCTGCCGGGTGGCGGGCGTGGCCTTCATCGGCGCGGAGGCCGAGGACAGCCGCCGGGTGATCTGCGAGATCGGCGCGGTGCGCGACCTGGGCCGGCTGCCGCTGCTGGAGCGGGTGACGGCCGAGGCGCTGGCCGATGCCTTTGCCGGCATCGACGTGGCGGCAATCCGGGGGGTGCTGTGATGCGGGATCTGGCATTCGACCGGCGGCACCTGTGGCATCCCTATGGCTCGATGCGCGCGCCGGGGCCGGTGCATGAGGTCGCGGCGGCCGAGGGGGTCTGGCTTACGCTGGCGGATGGGGCGCGGATGATCGACGCCATGTCCTCCTGGTGGGCGGCGGCGCATGGCCATCGCCACCCGCGGCTGGTCGCGGCGATGCAGGCGCAGCTGGAGCGCCTGCCGCATGTGATGTTCGGCGGGCTGACGCACGCCCCGGCCGTCGGGCTGGCGCGGCGGCTGGTCGCGATGCTGCCGGCGGGGTTGGACCGCATCTTTTACAGCGACAGCGGCTCGGTCGCGGTCGAGGTGGCGCTGAAGATGGCGGTGCAGGCCCAGGCCGGGCTGGGGCAGGCGGGGCGGACGGGTTTCGCCAGCGCCCGCGGCGGCTATTACGGCGATACCTGGAAGGCGATGAGCCTCTGCGATCCCGAAACCGGGATGCATGCCCATTTCGGCGCCGCCTTGCAGGTGCAGCATTTCGTGCCGCGCCCGCCCATTCCCTTCGGTGCGGAATGGGACGAGGATCCGGCGCGGAACGGGCTTGCCGCGGTCGAGGCGCTGTTTGCCGAGAAGGCGCATGAGATCGCCGGCTTCATCGTCGAGCCGGTGGTGCAGGGCGCGGGCGGCATGTGGTTCTATCACCCGCGCTGGCTGGAGGGGCTGCGCGCGCTGTGCGACCGGCATGGCGTGCTGCTGATCCTGGACGAGATCGCCACCGGATTCGGCCGCACCGGCACGCTGTTCGCCATGCAGCGCGCCGGGGTGGTGCCGGACATCCTGTGCCTCGGCAAGGCGCTGACCGGCGGCATGATGAGCTTTGCCGCCACCGTCGCGTCAGGCCGGGTGGCCGAGGCGATTGCGGAGGGGCCGGCGCCGGTGCTGATGCACGGGCCGACTTTCATGGGCAATCCGCTGGCCTGCGCCGCGGCCCGCGCGAGCCTGGACCTGCTGGCCGAGGGCGGCTGGCAGGGGCAGGTCGCGGGGATCGAGGCGGGGCTGCGCCGCGGCCTTGCCCCGGCGCGCGGGTTGCCCGGCGTGCGCGATGTGCGGGTGCTGGGCGCCATCGGGGTGATCGAATTGCGCGAGCCCGTCGATATGGCGCGCGCGCATGGCTTTTGCCGCGACAGCGGGGTGTGGCTGCGGCCCTTCGGGCGGCTGCTTTACTGCATGCCGCCCTTTGTCGCGGCGCCGGACGAGGTGGCGCGCATCTGCGCCGCCATGGTCGAGATCGCGGGCTGGCCATGAGGGCGGAATGGCTGAAGCGCGCGGGCGCCGAGGAACTGATCGTGGTGCTGACCGGCTGGGCGGTGGGGCCCGAGCCGTTCCGGCACCTGGCCGGTCCGGCCGATGTGCTGGTGCTGTCGGATTACCGCGACCTGACACCGCCGGACTGGCCGCGGGGCTATGCGGCGATGGACCTGGTCGCCTGGTCCTTTGGCGTGGCGGCGGCCTGCCGGCTGCCGGGGCTGGACCTGTTCCGCCGCAAGGTGGCGGCCTGCGGCTCATGGGCGCCCTGCGACGACGATCTGGGCATCCCGCGGGACGTGGTGCGGGCCACGGCCGAGAACCTGTCGCCGGCCGCGCTGCGGAAATTCGGGCGGCGGGCGGGCTGCGCCGTCGCCGCGGGCGCCGATCCCGCCGCGCTGCGCGAGGAATTGCAGGCGGTGATGGGCTGGGATGCCGGGCAGGTGCCGGGCTTCGACCGCATCTGGCTGGGCGCGGCCGACCGCATCTTTGCGCTGAGGAACCTGCGCCGCGCCTGGCAGGGCTGGCCGGTCGAGATGCGGGTGCTGGATCGCGGGCACAATCCCTTTGCGCAATGGCGCGACTGGGCCGAGGTGCTGGCATGAGCCGGGCATCGGCATTCGCGCTGGCCGGGGGGCATGGGTGCGGTCCGAAAGGCGCGGGCCGGGGGAAGCCCTTGCCCTGCCGCCCCATGCCGGGGGCCGGGGCATGAATGCGCTGGCCGGGCGGGTGGCGCGGTCCTTCGCGCGCGGCATGGCGACCTATGACGGCGCGGCGCTGGCGCAAAGGCGGATCGCGGCGCGGCTGTTTGCGGCCTATCGCCGCGCCGCGCCGGGGCATCGGCCGACGCGGGTGCTGGAGGCGGGCCATGGCTCGGGCCATCTGACCCGGCACCTGCTGGGGCTGCGGCCGGCGCGGCTGTGGCTGAACGACCTGGCGGCGCCGGAACTGCCGGGGGTCGCGGCGGATTACCTGCCGGGCGACGTGGCCGAGGTGGCGCTGCCGGGGGCGGTGGAGCTGGCGGCCTCGGCCTCGATGCTCCAATGGGTCGAGGATCCGGCGCGGGTGATGGCGCGGCTGTGCGGGGCGGTGGCACCGGGCGGCTGGCTGGCGATTTCGGGCTTTGCGCCGGGGCATTTTCCCGAGCTGCGGGCGCTGGGCAGCCGGGCGGCGGCGCCGTCCTATCTGACCGGGGCCGGGATGGCGGCGCTGCTGCCGCCGGGCTGGCAGGGCCATGGCGCGGGGGAATGGCGGATCGTGCTGCATTTCCCCGGCGCGCTGGAGGTCTTGCGGCATCTGCGCGCCACCGGGGTCAACGGCTGCGCCGGGCAGTTCCGCTCGCCCGGCGCGCTGCGCGACTTCATGGCACGTTACGAGGCGCGGCATGGCGGGGCGCGGGGCGTGGCGCTGACCTATGTCGCAAGCTGGCTGGTGGCGCGGAAGGCGGCCTAGCCGTGGATGGCGAAGGCGTCGCGCTTGTCGCTGGCCGGGGGGGCCGGGCGGCGGCCGATCCAGCGCACATGGCGCGCCAGCGTGGCGCAGGCCAGGTCCACCTCGCCCTTGCGCAGCGCGGCCAGGATGGCGCGGTGGTCGTGGTCGGTGCGCGTTTCCCAGTTCGACTGCCAGGCGGCGAACAGGAAGCGGGCGCTGGCGGCATGCAGGTCGTCGATGGCGGCGAGCAGGCGCGGCATGGCGCAGGGGGTCAGGATCAGCTTGTGGAACCGGCGGTTCGCCGCCTCCCACGAGCGCACGTCGCGCGAGGCGTCGCCGGCCTTGGTCGCCTCCTCGGCGGCATTGAGGATCGCCGGGGTCAGGTGCGGCGCGGCGTGGCGCAGCGCGAGTTCTTCCAGCGCGGCGCGCATCTCGGCCACCTCCTTGACCTCGGGCAGGTCGAAGGCGGCGACGCGGACGCCGCGGCGCGGTTCGCTGATGGCGAGGCCCTGGGCTTCGAGCCGGCGGAAGGCTTCGCGCACCGGGACGTGGCTGGCGCCGAATTCCTCGGCGATGCGGTCCTGGCGCAGGCGCTCGCCGGGGCCGATCTCGCCCGCCACGATCCGGTCGGCCAGCACGCGGCTGATGCGGACCGCCAGGGTTTCTTCTGATCCTGCGCTCATGGCGGCATGGATAAGCCGGGGGGCGCGGATTGTCGATAAGGCTTCGGGGCCGTTTCAGGGCAGCGGCCAGCGCGCCAGCGGAACATGCCGGCCCAGCCCCTGCAGGCTGTCGATCAGCACCAGCTCGTCCACGCGCCAATGCACGGGCGGCACGGCGATGCCCTCGGGCGGCAGGGGTTTGCCATAGGCCAGGGTCACATGCGGGGTGACGCGGTGGCGGGCGACGGCCAGGCCGGCATGGGCGAGGCGCCGCCAGAGCGCCTGGCACAGCGCGTCGGGGGCGGGGTGTTCCTGCTGGCCGACCAGCACCAGCGGCCGGTCGCGGCGGCGCGGCGGGCCGAAGGTGGTCAGCCGGTCCAGCACCAGGTCGAAGGCGGGAAAGTCGAGCCCGTCGAGCGGCCGGCCGAGCGCCTCGGCCATGCCCGGCGCCAGCTGCGGGGTGCGGATCACCGGCAGGATGGTCATGTGCAGCGTGGCGCGGCGAAAGCGGTCGCGGCGATTGGCGAGCCGCCAGGCATCCTCGATCCGTGCCGCGACCTCGGGCGGCGGGATGGCGACGAAAAGCAGGAAATGCTCGCGCGGCGTTTCCTGCTGCATGTCCTGCGCTTGCGCGGCGTCTTGCATGGCGGCCCTCCGATCGGGTGCCGCCATGCTAGGGCAGATCGGGGCGGCGGTCAGCCCGGTTCTGCCCCGGCCTCGGCGATCAGGATCACGTGCAGGAAGCCGGGGCCATGGGCGCCGCGGACATAGCTGCCCTCGATATCGGTGGTGCCGCTGGGGCCGGTGATCAGGATGGCGTTGCGCGGCACGGCCTGCGCGGAAAGGCGGGCGGCGTAGTCTTCCAGATAGGGCAGCAGCGTGGCTTCGCGCAGCAGCACGACATGGTGCAGCGGCAGGAAGGCCATGAGGATCGGGTTTTCCGGTCCCGAATGGATGACCAGCGAGCCGCTTTCGGCGATGCCGTGCAGCGCGAGGCCGAGCGCGGCGGGCTCGTCCGGGGCGATGCCCGGATGCGGGGCGAGGCCCGACCAGTCGAGCGCCGCCAGTTCCGGCGCGGGCTGCATGGCGAAGCGGGGCGGCAGGCCATGGGCGTCGAGATAGCGGGCCATGGCCCGCGGCAGCTCGGCCAGGCTGCCGATGCGGTCGATGCTGGTGCCGAGCGCGGTCGCCTTCTGCGCGAAGGCGTCGGGCAGGCTCGGCGCGGCCAGGCGCGGGCGGGCGGCGTCCGGATCGTCGAGCAGGGCGGCGGCCTCGGCGGCGATCTGCGCCGGCGGCTTGCCGGGGCCGAGGGCCGTGCGGATCGCCGAGAGGATGCGGGTGCGGGCGGTCATTTGCGGGCCTTTTGCTGGGCGCGGTATTGATCCATGAAGCTTTGCGGCGCCGGGCGGGGCAGGTCGCGATGCGCGGTCCAGCCCCCGGCCAGCGGCAGGCGCGCGATCCAGCCGCCCTTGCCGAACAGCCGCATCAGCGGCAGGCCGATGCGGGTCGCCAGGCGATAGAGCCGCGGGCGGCGGGCGACTTGCGCCCAGATCCCGATGCCGGCGCGGAGCGATCCGGGCTCCAGCCCCTCGCGCCAGCTGCGGCGGCGCCAGGCGCGCAACAGCGTCGGCAGCGGGATGCCGACCGGGCAGACCTCGGCGCAGCGGCCGTTCATGGTGCAGGCATTGGGCAGGTCGCGCGAGGCCGCGAGCCCGTCCAGCACCGGCGTCAGCACCGAGCCCATCGGGCCGGGATAGGTGCCGCCATAGGCATGGCCGCCGATCTGGCGATAGACGACGCAATGGTTCATGCAGGCGCCGCAGCGGATGCAGCGCAGCATCTCGCGGAACTCGTCGGCCAGCATCCGGCTGCGGCCGTTGTCGACCAGCACGATATGCATCTCCTCGGGCCCGTCGGCATCGCCGGGGCGCCTGGGGCCGGCATGGAAGGTGGTGTATTGCGTCATCTCGCCGCCCGTCGCCGACCGCACCAGCAGGCGCAAGAGCGCAAAGGCATGCGCGGTCGAGGGCACCAGCTTTTCGATCCCCGCGGTCACGATATGGATGCGCGGCGGCGTGGTGGTCAGCTCGGCATTGCCCTCGTTGGTGACGGTGCAGGTGGCGCCGGTATCGGCGACCAGGAAATTCGCGCCGGAGATGCCGATATCGGCGGACAGGAATTTCTCGCGCAGCACCCGGCGGGCGCTTTGCACCATGGTCGCCGGATCCTCGGCGGCGGGGGGCGGCTGGTGGCCGGTCTTGAAAAGCTCGGCCACCTGTTCGCGGGTGCGGTGCATGGCGGGCCAGATGATATGCGAGGGGGCCTCGCCCGCCAGCTGGATGATATGCTCGGCCAGGTCGGTCTCGACCCGCTCGATGCCGGCATCGGCCAGGGCATGCGGCAGGCCGATTTCCTCGCCCAGCATGGATTTGGCGCGGGTCACGAGCTTCGCCTCGGCGGCCAGGCAGATGCGGGTGACGATGGCGCGGGCCTCGGCATCGTCGGCAGCCCAGTGGACCTGCGCGCCGCGGGCGGTGGCGTTTCGCTCGAACTGTTCCAGATAGTGGCCCAGATGGGCGGTGACATGGTCCTTGATCGCCTGGCCGCGGGCGCGGGCGGTCTCAAACTCGGGAAAGGCGGCCAGGGCGGCGGCGCGCTTCCTTTCGGCATTGCCGGTGGTGCGGTCGATGGCGACCTTCAGCACCGGGTCGGCCAGGGCCGCCCCGGCGCGGGTCTTGAAATCGGGCCGGGCGCTCATGATGCCTCCTCGCCGATGGCGGGGCCGTCGGCACGGCCGGCCAGCACCTCGACCGCGTGGAAGCAGCGCGTCTTTGCGCCGCGGCGATGCAGTTTGCCGGCCATGTTCATCTGGCAGCCGAGATCGCCGGCCAGCAGGATCTCGGCGCCGGTCTCCTCGACGGCCTCGGCCTTTTCGGTGACGATGGCGTTCGAGATGTCGGAATATTTCACGCAGAACGTGCCGCCGAAGCCGCAGCAGACATCGTTGCCGGGCAGGCCGCGCATTTCCAGCCCCTCGACATGGCTGAGCAGCGCGCGGGGCTGGGCGGCGATGCCAAGCTCGCGCAGGCCCGAGCAGCTGTCGTGATAGGTGGCGGAGGCATTGAGCCTCCGCCCCGCGGGCGCGTAGCCCATGACATCGCAGAGGAAGCTGGTGATCTCATGGGTTTTCGCGGCCATGGCTTGGGCGCGGGCGGCCCAGTCCGGGTCGCCCGCCAGAAGCTCCGGATAGCCATGCACCATGGTCGCCGCGCAGGAGCCCGAGGGCAGGACGACATAGTCGTAGCCCTCGAACGCCGCGATGGTCTGGCGGGCCAGATGCGCCGCGTCGCGGTCGTCGCCGCTGTTCAGCGCCGGCTGGCCGCAGCAGGTCTGGGCCTGCGGCACCTCGACCACGCAGCCCGCCTCCTGAAGAAGCTGGAGGGTTGCGAAGCCGATCTGCGGGCGGATGGCGTCGACAAGGCAGGTCACGAACAGACCGACCGTCGGTTTTGGCTCTCCGGTCATGGGCTTTCCCCTAGTTGGTCACGGCGGCCGGGACGGCGCCGCGGTTGCGCGACATGAAGAACAGCACGGCGGCGGCCCAGATCGCGGCGGCGGCCCACCACATCAGGTTGCCGGTCAGCAGCGCGAAGCCGATCAGCCCGCCCTGCACCACGTAATAGGCCATGGGGATCAGGGTCTTGCGGATGATCGCGCCCTCGCGGTCCACAAGGCCGACGGTGGCCGAGGCGGCGACGACGTTATGCACGCAGATCATGTTGCCGGCCGCGCCCCCGATGGCTTGCAGCGCCACCACGGTGCCCGCGCCCGCCGCCCCCAGGCCGATCTGCTCGGCGGTCGAGAACTGGAACAGCGAGAACATCATGTTGCTGACCGTGTTCGAGCCGGCGACGAAGGCGCCCATGGCCCCGATCAGCGGCGCGAACATCGGCCAGGCATCGCCCACCACCGACGAGACGCCCTGCGCCAGCACGATGGGCATGCTGGCATAGCTGTCCGAAGCCGAGTTCAGGAACACCTGCACCATCGGCACCGCCAGCAGCAGCGCCGGGGCGGCGGCGATCATGGTCGTGCCCGAGGATTTCAGCGCCCGGCCGTAGTCGCGTCCCGACATGCCATGCAGCACGAAGGTAAAGAGCGAGGCCAGGATCAGGATGGTGCCGGGCAGGAACAGCACCTGCACCGAGGCGTTGATCCCCGAGCCGAACAGGTCGCGGAAGGCGATGGTCATCTCGGGCGAGGTCAGCCAGGCCTTGATCGGCGCGACCGAGCGGGTCAGGACCAGCAGGGCGACGACGAAGACATAGGGCGCCCAGGCCTTGGCCAGCGGCATCACCGGCTTGTGGGCATTGTGATCCTCGAGATCGTCGAGCTTGCCGGTCCAGTCGGCGCCCCAGTCGCGGCGCGGCGGGAAGTCGAAGCTTTCCTTCGGGATCAGGAAGCCGCGCTGCGCCGCCGGCACCACGATCATGAGCCCGATGATGCCGCCCAGCAGCGAGGGGAATTCCGGCCCCAGGGTCGCTGCGATGATGTAATAGGGCAGGGTGAAGGCGAGGCCCGCGAAGAGCGCGAATTTCCAGATGCGGAAGCCCTCGGCAAAGGAGCGGTTGGCGCCGAAGAAGCGGGTCAGCATGCCGACCAGGATCAGCGGGATCAGGAAGCCGATCAGCCCGTGGATCATCGCGACCTTGGTTGCGATCTCCAGCAGGTAGTCGCCGAAGGCCATCGGCGCGATGGTGGACTCGACGATCTGCTGGTCGGCCAGGCCGGTGCGCACGCCGACCAGGATCGGCGTGCCGACCGCGCCGAAGGAAACCGGCGTGCTCTGGATGATCAGCGTGACCATGACCGCGGCCATGGCCGGAAAGCCGATGGCGACCAGCAGCGGCGCGGCGATGGCCGCCGGCGTGCCGAAGCCCGAGGCGCCCTCGATCAGCGAGCCGAAGAGCCAGGCGATGATGATCGCCTGCACCCGCCGGTCGGGCGAGATCGAGGTGAAGCCGGCCCGGATCGAGCGGATGCCGCCGCTTTCCTCCAGCGCATAGAGCATCAGGATGGCGCCGAAGACGATGTAGAGCAGGCTGACGGCGGTCACGACGCCGTTCACCGTGGCGCCCAGAACCTTGTTCAGTTCCGTGCCCCAGATCAGCAGGGCGGTGGCGGCGGTGACGAGATAGGCCACCAGCATCGAGAACTTGGCCGATTTCGCCAGCACCACCAGCAGCACGAAGACCGTGGCGATGGGCAGCAGGGCCAGGATGAATGTGATAAGTCCAGCCATCTTTCCTCCTCAGATGGGGCGGGCGGTTCCGCCGTTGCGGGTGCGCAATGCTGCGCGGTCGTCTTGGATGGCGCGGCCTAGTGCCAATGCGCGCATTTCGAGGTCTGGCCGATGCCGGGGTTCAGGCTGTTGGTCGGGTCCAGCTGCCGGTAGAAGCCGGCCAGTTCCGGCTTGGCGTGGTAAAGGTGGCCGACATTGTGCTCGGCCGGGTATTCGGCGCCGCGTTCGTCCAAGAGCCGCCACATCTCATGCTCGACGGAGAGGCAGTCCTGGCCCTTTTTCACCACGTAATCCTGGTGGAAGACGTGGCAGAAGAAATGCCCGTAATAGAGCTTTTTCGCGAGCTTCGCGTCGAGCTCGGGCGGCAGGCGCTCGACCCAGTCGCGGTCGTTGCGGCGCAGCGCGATGTCCAGCGCCACGATGTCCTCGACCTTGCGGGCATGGATGGCGCGGTAGCGCACGGCGGCGCCGGCCACGGCGAAACGGTGCAGGAAGGCGGCCTTGCCCTCGTCCGGGGTGCATTCGAACATGTCGCCCTGGGCCGAGGGGAAGATGGCGTCAAGATAGGCGCGCGCCTCGGCGATGCCGGCGCCGCCCATGCGCAGCAGCAGGTGATGCTCGTAGCGGTCGCGGAAATCGTTCATGCGCTTGGGCAGGTGCTGGGGCATCAGGGATGCGATCCCCTGCGCCAGCCGGTCCGAAAGTGTCGCGCCCAGTCCCAGCCGCTCGGTCAGCGCGTCCATGCGCGCCTTGGCGGCGAACAGGGCCGGCATGCGGTCGGTGCCGGCATGGCGGATGAACAGGAAGGTGTCCTTGCCGTATTGCGCCGCCACGTCATAGGCTTCGCGGTGGATGTATTCGCCGGCGATGGGCAGGTTCTGGAAATGCGCCAGGATATGGCGGCGGATCCGGGTCAGCTCGTCGGGGTCGTTGCTGCCGATATAGAAGACCGCCGTGTCCTTTTCGGCCCGGAACGTGTCCAGCCGCACGGCGAAGACGGCAAGCTTGCCGGCGCAGCCCGAGGCCTCGTGCAGCCGGCGCGGGTCGGCGTTGAAGCGGGCGGGCGTCTCGGCCTCGATGTCGCGGACATGCTCGGCATAGTCGCGGTCCGAGGCCCAGGCGTCGGTGGGGGCGGGGGCGGGCAGGTCGCCCGTCTCGACGCGGGCCAGGATGTCCTCGGGGTCGTCGCCCAGATCGAGGCCCAGGTGGTTGACCAGCGCCACCGAGCCGTCGGCGCGCACCTCGGCGTAAAGGCTCATCTCGGTATAGGCCGGGCCGCGCTGGATCAGCGCGCCGCCCGAGTTGTTGCAGATGCCGCCCAGCACCGAGGCGCCGATGCAGGAGGAGCCGATGACCGAATGCGGCTCGCGCCCCAGCGGGCGCAGGCGCTTTTCCAGCGCGTCTAGCGTGGCGCCGGGCAGGCAGACCGCCTGTTCGCCGGCGCCGAGCAGGTGGATGCCCTTGAGGCGCATGACCGAGACCAGCACGATCTCGCGGTCGTAGTCATCGCCCCAGGGGGTCGAGCCGCCGGTGAGCCCGGTATTCGCCGCCTGCAGGATCACCGCGCGGCCCGAGGCGACGGCGGCGTTCAAGACCCGCCACATCTCGACCAGAGTGCCGGGGCGGACCACCGCGACCACCGGCCCCTCGCCATAGCGGAAGCCGCGGGTGTAGCGGCGGGTGGCGCGGGGCGCGGTCAGCACATGCGCCCGCCCGACGATGGCGCGCAGGCGGTCCAGCAGGTCCGCACGGTCTGCCGTCATGACTGTCCCCCCTTGATGCGATCAACCCGGCGCCGCATGGCACCGGCTGGGCAGATCGCTTTACCTTCCCTCTGTTATTGGTAAAATAATTTTACCGCTTGGGTCAAGTGGGAAATCCATTGCGCCGGACCCGGCGCTGCGGCTAATCTTCGGGACCGGAAGCCGCCGCTTAACCCCCTGAAATCGCGGCCGTTGCCAGAGGAGTCGCAGATGCCCAGCGAAGTGAACAAGGGCGCCCCCGCCGCGGAAACCACCGCGCGCCATATCGAGGATCTGATTCTCGAAGGCTCGCTGCGCCCCGGCGACCCGCTGCTGGCCGAGCGCGAGATGGCGCTGCGGCTGAACGTGTCGCGCCCGACGCTGCGCCAGGGCATCCGCATGCTGGAGGACAAGGGGCTGATCGTCGCCGATCCGGGCGGCGGGCGGCGGGTGGCGCCGCTGGCGACCAGCATCACCGATCCGCTGGTCGAGCTGATGGCCTCGCGCCCCGAGGTGGTGGACGATTACCTGGAACTGCGCGCCACGCTGGAGGGCATGGCGGCCAGCCTGGCGGCGACGCGGGCCAATGACGTGGATCGCCAGACCCTGAGCCGCTGCATGGAGCGCATCGACGAGGCCCATGACAAGGCCGACCCGCGCGACGAGGCCGAGGCGGATGTGGACCTGCATGTCGCGGTCTACGAGGCGAGCCACAATATCGTGCTGCTGCAGATCATGCGGGCGCTGTCGGGCATGCTGCGCAAGGGCGTGTTCCACAACCGCGAAAAGCTGTATGCAAGGCCCGAGGTGCGCGACGTGCTGCGCGCCCAGCACCGCGCCATCCATGACGCGATCATGGCCTGCGACGCGCCGGCGGCGGCGCGGGCGGCGCAGGACCACATGATCTATACCAAGCGCGTGCGCGCCGAGATCATGGCCGCCGAGGCGCGGCTGGAAATCTCGCTGCGGCGGATCGAGGGCGGCAGCCTGACCTCGCGGAACTGAACGGCTTTGCCGGTTCCGGCATCTGTGCCATCATGATTTCCGGTAACATCAGGGAAATCGCGCATGGACAGGATGGACAGGCTGGCTGCGCGGATCGACGGCCTTGAAGGCCGGGTGATCGCGCATCGCCGCACCTTTCAGAAGCTGCTGGAACTTTCGCCCGAGGATATGCGGGCCCAGATGCTGCAATGGCTGGAGGACCGCGAGGTGATGCTGGACGGCCAGGAGGATCCCGGCGCCCTGGCGGGCGAGGAGGCCGCGCTGGAGCTGGCGCTGTCGGACGAGATGCGCCTGCTGCATGATCTTGCCACCGCGTCGCGGCACCGGCGCGAAACATCTTAACTTTTCACCCGGCACCTGTTAACGCTAACGGCCACGAAAACCGACGGATGCCTGGCCGCCCCCTCAAGCCGCGGCGGACACGAGCCCAGGGCCGTCCCACGACCCTTTCGCTGGAGGAGCCTCTTTCATGAATTCTGTCGAGCCCGTTCACAGCACGGCCGTGCTGTTGCTGATCGCCCTGGCGGCGGTTCTTGTGCTGCTGGTCCTGATCATGCGGTTCCGGCTGCATGCCTTTGTCTCGCTGGTCCTGGTCAGCCTGATGACCGCCATGGTCGCGGGCATTCCCATGGCCGATGTCATCGGGGTGCTGATGCAGGGCTTCGGCTCGACGCTGGCGACGGTGGCGCTGCTGGTGGGTTTCGGCGCCATGATCGGCCGGCTGCTGGAGATCACCGGCGGCGCGCAGGTGCTGGCGGACCGGCTGATCGGCCAGTTCGGCGCCGAGCGCGCGCCTTTCGCGCTGGGCGTGGCCTCGCTGCTGTTCGGCTTTCCGATCTTCTTCGATGCCGGGCTGGTGGTGATGCTGCCGATCATCTTCAGCGTGGCTTACCGCTTTGGCGGCTCGGTGCTGCTTTACGCGCTGCCGGCGGCCGGGGCCTTTGCCGCCATGCACGCGCTGCTGCCGCCGCATCCGGGGCCGGTGGCGGCGGGCGACCTTCTGGGCGCGGATATCGGGCTTCTGGTGGTGGTCGGGCTGGTCGTGGCGCTGCCGACCTGGTTCTTCGGCAGCTACCTGTTCGGGCTTTGGGCCGGGCGGCGCTTCGTCCTGCCGATCCCGCAGATCCTGGGCGCGATCGATGCCGAGAGCCATGACCGCATCCCGCCCAGTTTCGGCACGGTGATGCTGGTGCTGCTGCTGCCGCTGGGGCTGATCTTCCTGAACACCGGGCTGGGCACGCTGGCGACCATGGGCGTCGTCGATGCCGGCGCGGGCTGGGTCACGGTGCTGCGGCTGATCGGCCAGACGCCCATCGCGCTCTTGATCACCGTGCTGGTGGCCATGGCGCTGTTGGGCCGGGGCCGCAGCGCGACCGAGGTCGAGCGCATCATGGACAGCGCCCTGGCGCCGATCTGCGCCATCATCCTTGTGACCGGCGCCGGCGGCATGTTCGGCGGCGTGCTGCGCGCCAGCGGCATCGGCGAGGCGCTGGCCTCCAGCCTCGACGCGGTGGGCATGCCGCTGATCGTGGCGGCCTTTGTCATCTCGACGGCGCTGCGGGTGGCGCAGGGTTCGGCCACGGTGGCGCTGACCACCACCGCCGGGCTGATCGCGCCCACGGTGGCGGCGACGACGGGGCTGAGCGAGTTCGACCGCTGCTTCCTGGTGGTGGCCATCGCCGGCGGCGCGACCGTGCTGAGCCATTTCAACGATTCCGGCTTCTGGCTGGTCGGGCGCTTCCTGGAGATGGACGAAAAGACCACGCTCAAGACCTGGACGGTGATGGAGACGCTGCTGGGCAGCATCGCCTTTGGCTTCGCGCTGATCGGCTGGTGGCTGCTGTGAAGGGCGCGGTGCAGCATGTCGTGGTGATGGGCGTCTCGGGCGCCGGCAAAAGCACCACGGGCGAGGCGCTGGCCCGGCACCTGGGCTGGCCCTTCGTCGAGGGCGACAGTTTCCACCCCGAGGCCAATGTCGCCAAGATGCGCGCCGGCATTCCGCTGGACGACGACGACCGCGCGCCCTGGCTGCGGGCGCTGGCCGACGAGATCGCGCGCAACGAGGCGCTGGGCCGGCCCTCGGTCATGGGCTGTTCGTCGCTGAAGCGGGCCTATCGCGACATCCTGCGCGAAGGCGCGCCGCGGGTGCGCTTTCTGCACGTGCATGGCCCGCGCGAGCTGCTGGAGAGCCGGCTGTCGCATCGTGCGGGGCATTTCTTCCCCGCCAAGCTGCTGGATTCGCAGCTGGCCGCCCTGGAGCCGCTGGCGGCCGACGAGGATGGCGCGGTGGTGGACATGGCTCTGTCGGTCGAGGACCAGGTCCGGCAGGCCCTGCGCCTGCTGGGCCTGGAGGGCTAGGCCCGCGGGTTTCGCGATGCGCAGGACCGGGGCGGCGCGGCCGCCGGCCGGTCAGGGGCCGGGGGCCTGGCGGCGGAAGGCGGCATGGGCCTTGAGCGCGCGGGCCCGGCCCTGGGCCAGCCCGCCGGGCGTGGCGCGGTCCTGCCAGGCGCGTGCCACCTCCCAGCCGGGCGGCAGGCTGTCGAGATAGGCCCGCGCCTCCTCGCCCTTGGCGCCTTGCCAGCCCAGCAGCCAGCGCCGGCGATAGCGGCCCTGCGGGTCGAATTGCGCGGCCTGCCGTTCGGGGTTGAAGATGCGGAAGAAGGGCGCCGCATCCGGGCCGCAGCCCGCCACCCATTGCCAGTTCATCGCATTCGCGGCCGGATCCCAATCGGTCAGGCTGTCGGCGAAATGCGCCAGCCCCAGCCGCCAGTCGGCCAGCAGGTGCTTGGTCAGCCAGCTGGCCGCCACCATGCGCACCCGGTTGTGCATCCGCCCGGTCACGCGCATCTCGCGCAGCCCGGCATCGACCAGCGCGATGCCGGTTTCGGCCCGGCGCCAGCGGGTCAGCGCGGCGCCGTCGCCCTGCCAGGGGAAATCCGCCCATTCCGGCCGCCAGGGCCTTTGGGCGAGCCGCGGAAATTCCACCAGCAGGTGCCAGGCGAATTCGCGCCAGATCAGCTCGGTCAGGAAGGCGGCGATGCCGGCGCCGGCGGCGGCATCGGCCTGGGCGCGGGCCGAGGCCATGGCCCAGAGGTCGCGCGGGCCGATCTCGCCCATGGCCAGATGTTCGGACAGGCCCGAGGTGGCGGCAAGGTCGGGGCGGTCGCGCTGCGCGGCGTAATCCGCGGCGCGGTCCAGGAAAGCGCCGAGCCGGGCCAGCGCCGCCGCCTCGCCCGCGGGCAGGGCGTGGCGTTCCAGCACCGCGCGGCCGCGATGCAGGTCCGGCGCCAGCTCCAGCCGGTCGGGCGCGAGGCCCTGCGGCGGGTCGGCCAGCGGCGCGAGCCTTGCGGTCTCGGCAACGGGCCGGTCGGGGCCGATGGCGCGCAGGGCGCGGGCGAAGGGGGTGAAGACGCGATAGGCGCCGCCCGAGCCGGTGCGCAGGGCGCGGGGATGGGCAAGCAGGTGGCCCGGATGCAGCACCAGCCGCGCCGGCGTGCCGGCCAAGGCCCGGCCCAGCCGCTGCTGCGCGGCGAGGGTGGCGGGCTCGGGCCAGTCGTTGCGATGCACGGTCTGCGCGCCGATGCGGGCAGCGAGGGCGGGCAGGATGGCCTCGGGCTCGCCCTCCAGCACCAGCACGGCCGCGCCATGGCGGCGGCGCAGCTCGGCGTCGAAGGCCAGCAGGGCACGCTGGAGCCGCCAGCGGCTGGCCGCGCCCTGCGCCCGCAAGGCGGCGTCGATCAGGAAGACCGGCAGCACCGGCCCCGCCTTGGCGGCGGCGGCCAGGGCGGCATTGTCCCGGAAACGGAAGTCGCGGCAAAGCCAGAGGATGCTGGGCGGCATGGGCAGGGGTCCGGCTGGGGCTCGCCGCCGGCCGGCGAGCAGTTTCGCGCGCCGGCGCCGGGGACGCGGACGATGGCGGCCGGGAAGACCGGCCCCGGAAGGCGGGCGCGCGCAGGGCCGGGCCGGCCGGGCCGGCGCCGCGCGCGAAAGGGGCGAAAGGGGGCCGTTATTCCGGCAGGATGCGCACCGCGCCCTTGTCGGCCGAGGCGGCGAATTGCGCATAGACCCTGAGCGCGGCCGAGACCTGGCGCTGGCGCGGCTGCGCGGGCTTCCAGCCCTTGGCGTCNAAGGGGGCCGTTATTCCGGCAGGATGCGCACCGCGCCCTTGTCGGCCGAGGCGGCGAATTGCGCATAGACCCTGAGCGCGGCCGAGACCTGGCGCTGGCGCGGCTGCGCGGGCTTCCAGCCCTTGGCGTCCTGTTCGGCGCGGCGCGCGGCCAGCTCGTCCTCGGGCACCGCCAGGCGGATCGAGCGGTTGGGGATGTCGATCTCGATCAGGTCGCCGTCGCGCACCAGGCCGATGGTGCCGCCGGCCGCCGCCTCGGGGCTGACATGGCCGATGGAAAGGCCCGAGGTGCCGCCCGAGAAGCGCCCGTCGGTGATCAGCGCGCAGGCCTTGCCCAGCCCCTTCGATTTCAGGTAGCTGGTCGGATACAGCATCTCCTGCATGCCCGGCCCGCCCTTGGGGCCTTCGTAGCGGATGACCACCACGTCGCCGGCCTCGACCTTGCCGGTCAGGATGCCCGAGACGGCGGCGTCCTGGCTTTCATAGACCTTGGCCTTGCCGGAAAACACCAGGATCGATTCGTCCACGCCGGCGGTCTTCACGATGCAGCCGTCCGGCGCGATATTGCCCTTGAGCACGGCCAGCCCGCCATCCTTGGAGAACGGCGCCTTGGCCGAGCGGATCACGCCCTTTTCGCGGTCGAGGTCCAGGTCGGGCCAGAGCGTCGCCTGGCTGAAGGCGACCTGCGTCGGCACGCCGCCCGGCGCGGCCAGGAACAGCTCGCGCGCCTGCGGATCGTTGCTGCGGGCGATGTCCCATTGGTCGATGGCGGCGCCGATGGTGGGGGCATGCACGGTCGGGCAATCGCGGTCGATCAGCCCGGCGCGGTCCAGTTCCCCAAGGATCGCCATGATGCCGCCGGCGCGATGCACGTCCTCCATATGGACATTGGCGGTGTTCGGCGCGACCTTGCAGAGGCAGGGCACCCGGCGCGACAGCGCGTCGATGTCGTCCATGGTGAAATCCACCCCGCCCTCCTGCGCGATGGCCAGGAGGTGCAGCACGGTATTGGTCGAGCCGCCCATGGCGATGTCGAGCGACATGGCGTTCCGGAACGCCGCCTTGCTGGCGATGGCGCGCGGCAGGACGCTTGCGTCGTCCTGTTCGTAATGGCGGCGCGTCACCTCGACGATGCGGCGGCCGGCTTCCAGGAACAGGGTCTTGCGCAGGGCATGGGTGGCGAGCGTCGAGCCGTTGCCGGGCAGCGACAGGCCAAGGGCTTCGGACAGGCAGTTCATGGAATTGGCGGTGAACATGCCCGAGCAGGAGCCGCAGGTCGGGCAGGCGGCCTCCTCGATGGCGGCAAGGTCGGCGTCCGAGACCTTGTCGTCGGCGGCCGCGACCATGGCGTCCACCAGGTCCAGCGAGACCTTGCGCCCGTCGCCCAGCGTGACCTTGCCCGCCTCCATCGGCCCGCCCGAGACGAAGATCGCCGGGATGTTCAGCCGCATCGCCGCCATCAGCATGCCCGGCGTGATCTTGTCGCAGTTCGAGATGCAGACCATGGCGTCGGCGCAATGCGCGTTGACCATGTATTCGACCGAGTCGGCAATCAATTCGCGCGAGGGCAGGGAATACAGCATCCCGTCATGGCCCATGGCGATGCCGTCATCGACCGCGATGGTGTTGAATTCCTTGGCGATGCCGCCGGCCGCCTCGACCTCGCGGGCGACCATCTGGCCCAGATCCTTCAGATGCACATGGCCCGGCACGAACTGGGTGAAGCTGTTCACGATGGCGATGATCGGCTTGCCGAAATCGCTGTTCTTCACCCCGGTCGCACGCCAGAGGCCGCGGGCCCCCGCCATGTTGCGGCCGTGGGTGGTGGTGCGGGAACGATATGCGGGCATGGCTGGGTTCTCTGTCGTCTGATTGTCCGTGCTGAGCGGCCAGTATCACGAAGGAATTGGCGAGGTTATCCCTTATCACGCTGGACGGCGGCGACTACCCCCGATTTCACGCCCCGCCGGCCAGCCCGCGCAGGATGCGCCGGCTGCGGCGGATGATCGTCGCCGCCGTCAGCGCCAGCACCAGCCACAGCGTCCAGGCCAGCACCGGCCAGCCCGCGCCGGCGATCCAGGCGCCGGCCTGCGCCAGCGCGCCCAGCGTCACGGCGGCCATGCGGTGCGCCTTGGCCCCCGGTCCCGAGAAATCCGAGCCGAGCCCCGAGGCGCGGCCAAATTCGCGCAGGTATGCGGTCAGGATCGCCAGCGCCCCGGCCAGCAGCCCCAGCGCCGGCCAGCCCGCCGCCAGGCCGAAGCCGGCAAGGATCATCAGGTCCGAGAGCCGGTCCGGCACCTCGTTCCAGAAGGCGCCGTCGGGGCTGCCCATGCCGCCCTCGACCGCGACCAGCCCGTCGAACAGGTTGCAGAGCAGCCGCAACTGGCAGAACAGCGCGCCGAGGACGAGCAGCCCCCCCGAGGCCCAGAGCGGGCCGGTCTGCGCGGACAGCGCCAGGGCCCCGCCCGAAAGCGCGGCGGCCACGACCGATCCGGCCGAGATGCGGTTCGGCGCGATCCCGCGCGCGACAAGGCGCCGGGTCACATGGGCCGCCCATTTCGTGTTGCGGCTGGCGATCGGGCGCCGGCTGAAATCCTCGGTCACATCCACCCCCATGCCAGGATATGCAGGAAGACCGGCGCCGAGAAGACCAGGCTGTCCAGCCGGTCCAGGATGCCGCCATGGCCCTGGACCAGCGTGCCCCAGTCCTTGACGCCGCGGTCGCGCTTGATCGCCGACATGATGAGCCCGCCGAGCGTGCCGAAGCCGGTGACGGTCAGGGCGATCAGCCCCGCCTCCCACCACAGGAACGGGGTGATCGGCGTCAGCGCCATTCCCAGCGCCGTGGCGCTGAGCATGCCGCCGGCCAGCCCCTCGACCGTCTTGGAGGGCGAGACGCGCGGCGCCAGCAGGTGGCGGCCGATGCTCTTGCCCCAGACATATTGCAGCACGTCCGAGGCCTGTACCACCAGGATCAGCCAGGCGACCAGCGTGAAGGCGCTGTAGCGATAGTCGGGAATGTCCAGCGTCAGGATCGCCGGGATATGCGAGACGCAATAGACGCAGACCATCAGCCCCCATTGCGTTTCCGACACCCGGGTCAGGAAGCCCTGCACCTCGCCCTTGAACACGGTCACGACCGGCAAGAGCAGGAAGCTGTAGACCGGGATCAGCAGCGCGGCAAAGACCGGCACCTCGAAATAGACCAGCAGGTATTGCAGCGGCAGGATCAGGTAGAAGGCGATGGCCAGCCCGTCATGGTCGTCGCGCCGCGTATGGGTGATGGTGGCAAACTCGCGCAGCGCCGCCATGGAACACAGCGCGAAGAACAGCGTGATCGCCCCGGCGCCCAGGGTGAAGATCAGCGCCAGCACGCCGATCATTACCCACCAGGCGCGGATGCGGTCGGCGAGGTTCTGTGCCGTGGGGCCGCCGACCCGCCCCGAGCGGATCAGCCAGCGCGCGACCAGCGAGGCCAGGACCAGGAAGGCGAAGAGCCCGTAGAACACGAAGGCCGAGGGAGAGTAGAAGCGGTCCATAGCCTATGCCTTCGGTTCGGAGAGCGCCAGCATCGCGGCGGCGAGGCGTTGCAGGAAATCCTCGCGGCTCTCGCCGGTCTCGACCCGCATCGGGGCACCGAAGCGGACGGCGCAGTTCAGCGGCACCGGCAGGAAGGCGCCCTTGGGCAGGATGCGGTCGAGGTTCAGGATCCAGGCCGGCACGATCTCGGCCTCGGGGACGGCGCGGGCCAGGTGGTAGATGCCGGATTTCAGCGGCAGGAGCCGGGCGTCGGTCAGGTTGCGCGTGCCCTCGGGAAAGAAGATCACGTCCTCGCCGCCGCGCAGCACCTGGGCCACGGTCTCGACGGGATCGGCGCGGCGGCTGGCCGGGTCGCGGTCGATCAGCACGGCGCGGAACACCTGATGGGCGATCCAGCGGCGGATGGCCGAGCGTTCCCAGTAATCGGCGCCGGCGACCGGGCGGGTGCGCAGCCGGTGCGGCTTGGGCAGCGCCGACCAGAGCGCGACGAAATCGGCATGGCTGACATGGTTCGCGACCAGGATGCGCGGCGCGCCGCCCGGCGGCGGCAGGTCGATGGCGCGCAGGCTGATGAGGATGCGCGCCGTCGCAACCAGTCCCGCGCGGGTCAGTCTTGCCGGAATCGTCGCCGTCATCGGATGCCTTCGCTCAGCCTGTCCTTGCAGGTTCTGACACGAAACCGCAGCCGGACGGAAGGGCGCGGCATGCGCATTTTTCCTCGGGTGCCGGCGTGCCGCCGTTGCCGCCGCCGGGCGGGACGCGTCATTCCAGCCAGAGATCGCGCAAGAGCGATTGCGCCAGGTGGTCCACCGAGCCGCCGTCGAGCCGCACGCAGCGCTCGTGGCCGGCATAGGACACCCGGATGGTGTCGCCCGTGACCTCGTATTCGCCGGAGACGAGCGCCCCCTTGCGCCCGGTAAGGGTGACTGTGCCTTTCATTGCCCCTGTTCCTTTCCTCCTTCCATACCAGCAGTTTGGGCGCTGGGGCCGAGTCTGGAAAGATCGCCTTTCGGACAGGTGCCGCGACTGTGGGCCGGGGGCAACAGTCGTCGCACCCGTCCGCAAGGCCGGATTTCAGCCCTTGGCGAGGGCGGCGACGGGGTCGAGCTTGGCGGCGTTGACGGCGGGCAGGTAGCCGAAGATCAGGCCGATGCCGCAGGCGCTGGCCAGCGCGGCGACCATGGAGAGCGGCGAATAGACCAGGGTGAAATTGCTGCTCAGCCGCTCGAAGGCCAGGCCGAAGCCGAGCGCGGCCAGGATGCCCGCCGCGCCGCCGATGACGCAGACCAGCACCGCCTCGATCAGGAATTGCGCGCGGATGTCGCCGCGCCGGGCGCCCACCGCCATGCGCAGCCCGATCTCGCCGATGCGCTCGGTGACGGAAACCAGCATGATGTTCATCACCCCGATGCCGCCCACCAGCAGCGAGATCACCGCGATGGCCGCGATCAGCAGCGTCAGGGTCTGGGTGGTCGAGGTGATGGTCTGGCGGATCTGGTCGTTGTTGACGATGAAGAAATCCTTGCTGCCGTGGCGCTGGGTCAGCATGTCGGTGACCATCTGCTCGGCCAGCGCCATGTCCACCTCGTCGGCCACCCGCAGGGTCAACCCGCTGACGCTGGTCGAGCCCAGGTAGCGCGCCTGCACCGTGGTATAGGGGGCATAGACGGTCAGGCTGGTCGAGCCGCCGGGGCCGCGGTTCTGCGCCTCGGCCACGCCGATCACCCGCAGGGGCACCTTGCCGGCCATGAAGACCTGACCCAGCGCCGGGCCCTCGCCGAACAGGCTCGTTCGGGTATTCTCGTCGATGACGACATTCTGGCTCATCGCCGCCACATCGGCCGCGTCGAAGCTGCGGCCCTGGGTCAGGGTGATGCCGGCCACGTCGAAATATTGCTCGCCCACGCCGCTGATCTGGGCGCCGGCCTCGGTCGCGCCGTGGCGCAGGGTCTGCGAACTGCCGACCGTCGGGCTGACCGAGGCGACATAGGGCTGGCGCGCCAGCGCCGCGCCATCGGCCGTGACCAGCGTCGTCACCCGCCCCGAGCGCATGTCGCCGAAATCCCGGCCGGGATAGATCTGCAGCGTATTCGTGCCCAGCCCGGCGATGTTTTGCAGCACGCGCTGGCGCGAGCCCTCGCCCAAGGCCACCACCGAGACCACCGAGGCGATGCCGATGATGATGCCCAGCATGGTCAGGAAACTGCGCAGCTTGTGGGCGCGCATGGCCAGCACCGCCATGCGCAGCGCCTCGGCCAGCCGGCCCAGCACCGGGGCGGCGGCGCGGGGCTGTTCGGGCGCGGCCAAAGCCGCCGCATCGGCGGGCGCGTCGCTGCGGCGGTCGGCGATGATGCGGCCGTCGGCGATCTCGACCACGCGGCGGGCGCGGGCGGCGACCTTGGGGTCGTGGGTGACGATGACCACGGTGCGGCCCTCGGCGTTCAGCCGTTCCAGGATGGCCAGCACCTCGTCGCCGCTGCGGCTGTCGAGCGCGCCGGTCGGCTCGTCGGCCAGGATCACGCGGGCGTCGTTGACCAGCGCGCGGGCGATCGAGACGCGCTGCTGCTGGCCGCCCGAAAGCTGGCCCGGCCGGTGGCCCAGCCGGTCGCCCAGCCCCAGCCGGTCCAGAAGCGCGCGGGCGCGGGCGCGGCGCGCCTCGGCGGGCAGGCCGCGATAGATCGCCGGCACCTCGACATTTCCCAGCGCCGTCATCTCGGCCAGCAGGTGATAGCGCTGGAAGATGAAGCCGAAGGTTTCGCGCCTGAGCGCCGCCAGCTCGCCCGGCTCGCGCTGCGCCACCTCGCGCCCGTCCAGCAGGTAGCTGCCGGATGTCGGCCGGTCGAGGCAGCCCAGGATGTTCATCAGCGTCGATTTCCCCGAGCCCGAGGCGCCCATGACCGCGACATATTCGCCCTGCGCGATGTCGAGGTCGATGTCCTTGAGCACGCGCAGCACCCCCTCGCCCGAGGGGTATTCGCGGCTGATGCCGCGCAGCCGGATCAGCGGGGCCTGCATCTCAGCCACCCAGCGGGCTCATCATGCGCCGGCTGCCGCGCGGGGCCGAGGCCGGGGCGCCGGCCTGTTCGCCGGTCACCACGCGCTCGCCTTCCTTGAGGCCCGAGACCACCTCGGCCAGCACCTTGTCGTTCAGCCCGACCATCACGTCGCGGGTCTCGATGCCGGCGCCGCCCAGCACGCGCACCTGGTGGCTGCCGTCCGGGTTGCGCCGGCCGAGCGCGCTGGACGGGATGGTCAGCACGTCCTGCGCCGCGCCCAGCACGATGCTGACCTGGGCGGTCATGTAGCTGCGCAGCTGGCCGTCCGGGTTCTCGACCGGGATGATGCCGGTGTAATAGATGGCGCCGCTGCTGCTGTCGGCGGTGCTGCCGCCCTGGATGGCGCTGTCGTTGACGATGCTTTGCGGCGCGGGGGCGATGGAATCCAGCACGCCCCGGTAGCTGCGGCCGCTGTCGTCGAGCAGGGTGAAGCGCACCTGCTGGCCGGGCCGGACCTTGCCGATATCGGCCTCGGAGATCTCGGCATGGATCTCCATGCGGTCGAGCTGGCCCAGCACGACGATGGTGGGCGAGGATTGCACCGCGTTCACGGTCTGCCCGGCCTGGCTGACGATGGCCAGCACCGTGCCGGCGCTGGGCGCGGTGACGCGGGTATAGTCGAGGTCGGTCCGGGCGATCTCGATGGCGACCTCGGCCTGGGCGATCTGCGCCTCCAGCGCGGCGATCTGGGCGCGGGCGATCTCGACGTCCTGCCGGGCGCTGTCCATGGTGCTGCGCGCGGCGGCGTTCGAGCGGATCAGGTTCTCGGCCCGCTCCAGCGTCTTTTCGGCCAGAGCCAGCACGGCCTGGCGCTCGGCCATCTGCGCGCGCAGATTGGCCAGCGCGGCCTCGGCCGTGCGCAATTCGTTGGCCTGCTGGACCGAGTCGATCTGGGCGATCAGGTCGCCCTGTTCCACCCGCTGGCCCAGCCGCACCGCCAGTTCGGTGATCCGCCCCGAGACCTGGGCGCCCACCGCCACCAGGTTCGAGGGTTTGACCCGCCCCTCGGCCAGCACCGTGACCTCGATGTCGCTGCGGGTGACTGCGGCGCTCACATAGGCGGGCGCGGCGGATTTGCCCTCGCCCAGGCCGCCCAGACCGGCCAGCAGGGCGACCAGCGCCGCGGCGATCAGGACAAGGGCAACGGGCTTGCGCATCGGGGGCACTCCGTAACATTCGGCCGGGTCCGGCCGGGCGACAAGGTATCAGGCGGGTGCGGCTCGGCCCCCGTTTCGCGACGCTTTTAGCGTGGTTCCCGCCGCGACGCGACCATGGTTTTGCCATCCCGGCCGGCTTGTAAATGCCGCCGATCATACCCGGCGCGCACGGAAATTGCTTGGCATTTCAATGGGGAGGCATGCCGGCGGCCCGGCTGGTGCCGCATGGTGCCGGCCGGGGGGTTGCCGCGCTTGTGATCGCGCCACCAGGGGCTTTCCCCGCGGCCGGTTTGCTGCGACGCTGGGCCGGCATCGGCCGAAGCGCGCCCGGCCCGCCGACACGGGCGGCCGCCGCAACAGGGTGCCGTCCGGCCGGTCATCCGAGAGCGGAGGCGAACATGACCAGCAAAAAGACCCCGAGCGCCGAGAAACCCAGGGGGCAGGGCGGCTCCGTGCTGTTGTCGGGCGGCAATCCCCAGATCGCCAAGGGCTATGGCGACGCCCCGGTCCAGGCCTATATCGCCGCCATGCCGGAATGGAAAAGCGACCTCGGGCGGCGGATGGACGACATCATCGCGCGCGTCGTGCCCGGCGTGCGCAAGGCGGTCAAATGGAACTCGCCCTTCTACGGGCTGGCGGATGATTGCTGGTTCCTGAGCTTTCACTGCTTCACGAAATACGTGAAGGTGACGTTCTTTCGCGGCACGGCGCTGGAGCCGCCGCCGCCGGGCAGGTCCAAGCACCCGCAGGTGCGCTATCTCGACATCCGCGAGGGCGAGTTCGACGAGGCGCAATTCGCCGATTGGGTCGCGCAGGCCAGCCGGCTGCCCGGCGAGAAGATGTGACGGGCAGGGCCGCCCCGCCGGGCCGCGGGCGCGAGGAGAAAACACGGCGCGAAGTTCAAAGGCGCATTCGGGGGTCGCCCTGCCCGCGGGCGTGGCGGGAAAGCCCTTGCCGGCGCCTAGCGGGGGGGGGGTTGCGGCCCGTTCCCGTTCCCGTTCCCGTTCCCGCAAGCGGGCGGGAGACGCGGTCATGGCGCCGCCCTTTCGCCGCGGCGCCCGCGGTCAATCCATGATGCGGTCCACCTGCCGGATGATCGACAGCACCTGGGCGTTTTCCGGGTCATAGCGGATCAGCTTGCCGTCCACGATGCCGTAGCGGCTGCCCGACGGTGCCTCGCTCATGCCGTAAAGGCCGGGGCGCGTCACCGGATGCAGGCGCGCGCTGTCCAGCCGGTCCCCCACCCGCAGCATGGCGGGTTGTCCGGCGGCGGCCGGGGCGGTTGCCTCGGCCGCCTGGCCCACCCCTTGCGCCAGCGTCGCGGGCGCAAGGATGCCGAACAGGCCGACGGCGAGAATCAGGCTCTGGCGATTGCGGAACATGGCTTCAGCCTGGCACGATAATCCTTGTCAAAGGCCAAACGCCGCAACCCGCCGATCGGCTCCCTCACGAATGCGAGAAAATCAGCCGTGCCGGTGCCGGGCCTCGAATCTGGGCAGCATGGCCGAGAAATCGCGGCCCTTGCCGTCCTCGTCCTCGACGAAGCGGGCATAGAGCGCGGCGGCCAGCTCGCCCATCGGCGTGTCGGCATCCGCGGCCTCGGCGGCCTGCTGGCTCAGCCGCAGGTCTTTCAGCATCAGCTCGGCGGCGAAGCCCGGCTTGTAGCCGTTGTCGGCGGGCGATTGCGGCCCCACGCCCGGCGCCGGGCAATAGGCGTTCATCGTCCAGCTGTAGCCCGAGGAGGTCGAGACCACGTCGAACATCTTCTGCCGGTCCAGCCCCAGCTTGTCGGCCAGCGCAAAGGCCTCGCAGGTGGCGATCATGGTCACGCCCAGGATCATGTTGTTGCAGATCTTGGCCGCCTGGCCGGCGCCCGCCGCGCCGCAATGCACCGCCTTCTGGCCCATGACGTCGAAAAGCGGCTTCACCTTGTCGAAAGCCTCGGCCGCGCCGCCGACCATGAAGGTCAGCGTGCCGGCGGTCGCGCCGCCGACCCCGCCCGAAACCGGCGCGTCCAGCGCGCCCAGCCCCGCCGCCTGCGCCTGCGCCGAGACCGCGCGGGCGCTTTCCACGTCCACCGTCGAGCAGTCGCAGAACACCGCGCCCGCGGTCATGGCCGGGACGACCTCATCCGCGACCGCGCGCAGGATGGCGCCGTTCGGCAGCATGGTGATGACGACATCGGCGCCCTGCGCCGCCTCGGCGGCGCTGGCGGCCTTGGCGACGCCCTCGGGCATCGGCGCGGCCAGGTCGAAGCCCGCGACCGCGTGCCCTGCCTTGGCCAGATTGGCCGCCATCGGGCCGCCCATATTGCCCAAGCCGATGAATCCGATCTTCATGTCCGGTCCTCCCATTCGATTTCGTCCTCGCCCAGCGGTGCCAGCATCGCCTCGACATGCGCCGGGCTGGCATCGGCCGACCATTGCGGGTTGCGGTCCTTGTCGATGATCTGCGCCCGCACGCCTTCCAGGAAATCGCTTTCGGCCGTGGCGCGGGCGGTGAAGCGCAGCTCGCGCGCCAGGCTGTCGCGCAGGCGGGCATCGCCGCGCGCGGCGCGCACCAGCGCCAGCGTCGCCGCCATCGACAGGGGCGAGTTGCGGCGCAAGGGCTTCAACGCCGCCTCGTCGCCGGCCGCTTCCAGCGCGGCGACGATCTCGGCCACGCTCGGACCGCCGAAGGCGGAAAGGTCGCGGCCCTCCAGCGGCGCCGCGGGGCGGGGGCGGGGCGTGATTGCGGCCACGTCGCCGGTCTCGGCCAGCCGGTCGATCAGCGCCGGCCATTCCGCCTCGGGGATGTAGCTGTCGGCGAAGCCGGTGAAGATCGCGTCGCCGGCGCCGATGCGCGCCCCGGTCAGGCCCAGATATTCGCCGCAGCGGCCCGGTGCGTGGCCCAGAAGCCAGCTGCCGCCCACGTCGGGGATCAGGCCGATGCCGGTCTCGGGCATGGCGATCTGGGTGGTGTCGCCGACGATGCGGTGGCTGGCATGGCCGCCGACGCCGACGCCGCCGCCCATGACGAAACCCTGCATGAAGGCGACGATGGGCTTGGGATAGTCCTTGATCCGGGCGTTCATGCGGTATTCGTCGCGGAAGAACTCGCGCCCGACCCGGTGGTCGCCCGCAAGCCCGGCGCGATAGACCGCCGCGATGTCGCCGCCCGAGCAAAAGGCGCGCTCGCCCTCGGCGTCGATGACGACCAGCGCCACCTCGGGATCGTCCTGCCATTCGCGCAAGGCGGCGTCGATGGCCAGCGCCATCTCGTGGCTCAGCGCGTTCAGCGCCTGCGGGCGGTTGAAGGTCAGCCGGCCGGCGCGGCGGTCCTTGCGGATGATCATGTCGGATTCGGGCATCTCGGCCATCAGTCACGCTCCGCCAGCAGGGCGCGGCCGATGATCAGCCGCATGATTTCATTGGTGCCTTCCAGGATCTGGTGCACGCGCAGGTCGCGCACGAGCTTCTCGATCCCGTAATCGGCCAGATAGCCGTAGCCGCCATGCAATTGCAGGCATTGATTGGCGACCTCGAAGGCGCGGTCGGTGACATGCAGCTTGGCCATGGCGCAGAACTTGGTGGCGTCCCGCGCGCCCCGGTCCAGCTTCCAGGCCGCCTGGCGCAGGAAGATGCGCGCCGATTGCAGCGCCGTCTCCATCTCGGCCAGCCGGAACTGCAGCGCCTGGAACTGGTCGAGCGTCTGGCCGAAGGCGCGCCGCTCGCCCATGTAGCGCAGGGTCGCGTCCAGCGCCGCCTGCGCACCGCCAAGCGCCCCGGCCGAGATGTTCAGCCGCCCGCCGTCCAGGCCGGCCATGGCATAGGCAAAGCCGCGGCCTTCCTCGCCGATCAGGTTCTCCTCGGGGATCACGCAATCGTCGAACTGCACCTGCGCGGTCGGCTGCGCCTTCCAGCCCATCTTGTGTTCCAGCGCGCCGAAGCTCAGGCCCGGGGTGCCGGCCTCGACCACCATGGTCGAGATGCCGCGCGGCCCGTCCTGGCCGGTGCGGACCATGACCAGGTAGCAATCCGAATAGCTGCCGCCCGAGATGAAGGCCTTGGTGCCGTTCAGCTTCCAGCCGCCCGGTACCCGCTCGGCCCGGGTGCGCAGCGCCGCGGCGTCCGAGCCCGAGCCCGGCTCGGTCAGGCAATAGGAGAACACCTTTTCCATGCTGCACAGGCCAGGCAGCCAGCGCGCCTTGTTCGCGTCGGTGCCGAACTTGTCGATCATGCCGCCGCACATGTTGTGGATCGACAGGAACGAGCCGACCGAGGGGCAGGCCATGGCCAGCGCCTCGAAGACCAGCGTGGCGTCCAGCCGCGAAAGCCCGGTGCCGCCGTGATCCTCGCCGACATAGACGCCGCCGAAACCCAGTTCGGCGGCCTTGCGCCACAGCGCGCGCGGGATGGTGCCCGCCTCTTCCCAGGCGCGGGCATGGGGCGCGATCTCCGCCGTCCCGAAATCCCGGGCCAGATCGAATATCGCCTGCTGCTCTTCGCTCAGCGCGAAATCCATGCTCTCCCCCTCATGTCTTTCGTGTTGATGTGTCTTGTCCGGTCATGGCCGGGAAATGTTGCGCCAGTTTTGCAGGTTTGCGCGAAACGGCGGGGGCGGCAACCGCGCCCCGGCTTCTTTCTTGTCCAAATATCCCGGGGGAGCGTGCCCGGCACCCCGTCGAGGGGTGCAGGGCACGCGGGGGCAGAGCCCCCGCCCGCCCGTTCAATCAGTCCATGGCCTTGAAGTTCAGCGCCACGCCGTCCTTGATGCCCGAGAACCAGCGCGCGGTGACGGTCTTGGTCTTGGTGTAGAAGCGGAAGGCGTCCGGGCCATACTGGTTCAGGTCGCCGAAGGCCGACTTCTTCCAGCCGCCGAAGGTGTAATAGCTCAGCGGCACCGGGATCGGGAAGTTGATGCCGACCATGCCCACGTTCACCCGGCTGGCGAAGTCGCGCGCCGTGTCGCCGTCGGCGGTATAGATCGCCGTGCCGTTGCCATAGTCGTTGTCCATGACCAGGTTCAGCGCATCCTCGTAGCTCTGCGCCCGCACGGTCGAGAGCACCGGGCCGAAGATCTCTTCCTTGTAGATCTCCATGTCGCGGGTCACGTTGTCGAAGAGCGAGGGCCCGCAGAAAAAGCCGTTCTCGTAGCCCTGGATCTTCAGCCCGCGGCCGTCCACCACCAGCTTGGCGCCCTGTTCCACGCCGGAATCGATCAGCCGGCCGATGCGCTCCTGCGCGGCCTTGGTGATGACCGGGCCGAAATCCACGTCCGCGCCGGCGGTATAGGGGCCGACCTTCAGCTTCTCGATCTTGGGGATCAGCCGCTCGATCAGCGCGTCGGCGGTCTTGTCGCCCACCGGCACCGCGACCGAGATCGCCATGCAGCGTTCGCCCGCCGCGCCGAAGCCGGCGCCGACCAGCGCGTCCGCCGCCTTGTCCAGGTCGGCATCGGGCATGATCAGCATGTGGTTCTTGGCGCCGCCGAAGCATTGCGCGCGCTTGCCGTTCGCCGCCGCGCGGCCATAGATATATTGCGCGATCGGGGTCGAGCCGACGAAGCCCACCGCCTGCACGGTCGGATGGTCGAGGATCGCGTCCACGATCTCCTTGTCGCCGTTGACGACCTGCAGCACGCCGTCGGGCAGCCCGGCCTCTTGCGCGAGCTTGGCCAGCATCAGCGAGGTCGAGGGCACGCGCTCGGAGGGCTTGAGGATCATCGCGTTGCCGGCCGACAGCGCCGGGCCCATCTTCCACAGCGGGATCATCGCCGGGAAGTTGAAGGGGGTGATGCCCGCCACCACGCCCAGCGGCTGGCGCATGGAATAAAGGTCGATGCCGGGGCCGGCATTGTCGGTATATTCGCCCTTGAGCAGCGCCGGCGCGCCCATGCAGACCTCGATCACCTCAAGGCCGCGCTGCACGTCGCCGCGGGCGTCGGGCAGGGTCTTGCCGTGTTCGCGCGAGACCAGCTCGGCCAGCGCGTCCATGTTGTCCTGGATCAGCTGGCCGAATTTCATCATCACCCGCGCGCGGCGCTGCGGGTTGGTGGCGGCCCAGGCGACCTGCGCCTTCTCGGCGCTGCGCACGGCGGCGTCCAGCTCGGCCGGGGTGGCCAGCGGCAGGCGGGCGATCACCTCGCCGGTCGCGGGATTGTAGACATCGCTGAAGCGGCCCGAGGTGCCCTTGACCTCTTTGCCGTCGATCCAGTGGCTCAGTTCTTCCATGGGTGCCTCCCGAGGGGTTCAGGTTTCGGAGGGATCATAGACTTGCAGCATTGCCGGAAAAAGAGGAAGTCTGGCAAAAGGGTTTTGCATTTCTGCAAAGGTGGCGGGCATGGACTGGGACGACCTGCGCATCTTCCTGGCCGTGGCGCGGGCCGACAGCCTGTCGGGGGCGGGGCGTCGGCTGGGCATCGACGCCTCGACCGTGGGCCGGCGGGTGGCGCGGCTGGAAGGCGCGCTGGGCGCCAAGCTTTTCGTCAAGACGCCGCAGGGCTATGGCCTGGCGCCCGAGGGCGAGCGGCTCTTGCCCCATGCCGAGGCGGTCGAGGCGGCGCTGAGCGGCGCCGAAGAGGCGCTGAGCGGCCCCGGCGACCTGACCGGGCAGCTGCGCATCGGCGCGCCGGACGGTTGCGCCAACTACCTGCTGCCGCAGGTCTGCGCGCGCCTGTCCGAGGCGCATCCGCGGCTGGAGATCCAGATCGTCGCCCTGCCGCGGGTCTTCAACCTGTCCAAGCGCGAGGCGGACATGGCCATCGCCGTCTCGCAGCCGCAGGCCGGGCGGCTGGTGGTGCAGCGGCTGACCGACTACCAGCTGCATCTGGCGGCGCATGAGGACTATCTGCGCGCCCATCCGCCGATCCGCTCGCGCGAGGATCTGCGCGGCCATCGCATGATCGGCTATATCGCCGACATGATCTTCGACCGCGAGCTGGACTACCTGACCGAGACGGGGGCGGAATGGGCGGCGCTGACCTCGAACTCGGTCTCGGTGCAGATGCAGGCCATCCGGGTGGGCGCGGGGCTGGGCATCGTGCATGACTTCGCGATTCCCTTCTGCCCCGGCGTGCAGCGGGTGCTGACCGACCAGGTTTCGCTGACGCGCAGCTTCTGGCTGATCCGGCATGCCGACGACCGCCGCTCGCAGCGGATGAACCGGCTGGCGGATGCGCTGGCGCAGGGCATCCGGGCCGAGGTGGCGCGGCTGCAGGCGCTGGTCATACCTTGATCGCTGCACTGCAACATCGGGCTTGACGCAAGCCGAGGTTGAGGTGACGCTGGGCGCCAGGACGCTTGCGCCAGCCCTGCTTGCGCCAACCCTGAGGAGGAACAGCGATGCTCGTCAATCAGATCCTGTCGATGAAGGCCAGCGGCGAGATTTTCACCGTCGCCCCGGAAACCAGCGTGGCCGAGGCCACCAGGCTGCTTTCGGAAAAGCGCATCGGTGCGATCGTGGTGTCCGAGGATGGCAAGATCCCGCTGGGCATCCTGTCCGAGCGCGACGTGGTGCGCGAACTGGGCAAGCGGGGGGCCGCGATCCTGGAGCAGCCGATCACCGAGCTGATGACCCGCAAGCTGGCGACCTGCACCACCGGCGAGGATGCGCTGGTGATCCTGGACCGCATGACCCAGGGCCGCTTCCGCCACCTGCCGGTGGTGAACGAGCAGGGCGAGATGGTCGGCATCGTCTCGATCGGCGACGCGGTCTCGGCCCGGCTCAAGGAACTGGCGGCGGAAAAAGAGGCGCTGACCGGGATGATCATGGGCAACTGACCCGGCCCGCCCGCCCGCCGCGCGCAAGGCGGGCCGGGCGCATGGTCTTGCATTCCTTGGCGAAACCCTGTTTGACTGCCGGCATTCGGCGAGGAGACGGCAACCCATGCGCATCGGGCTTTACCCAGGCACCTTCGATCCCATCACCCTGGGCCACCAGGACATCATCCAGCGTGCGCTGGAACTGGTGGACCGGCTGGTGATCGGCGTTGCCATCAACCGCGACAAGAGTCCGCTTTTCGCGCTGGAGGATCGCGTCGCCATGGTGCGCGAGGAATGCGACCGCATCGTCGCCAGGCGCGGCGGCGAGATCGTGGTCCATCCGTTCGAGAACCTGCTGATCGACTGCGCCCGCGATGTCGGCGCCACGGTGATCGTGCGCGGCCTGCGGGCGGTGGCCGATTTCGAATACGAGTTCCAGATGGTCGGCATGAACCGGGCCATGGACGACAGCATCGAGACGGTCTTCCTGATGGCCGATGCCCGGCGCCAGGCCATCGCCTCGAAACTGGTCAAGGAGATCGCGCGGCTGGGCGGGGACGTGTCGAAATTCGTCTCGCCCACCGTCCGCGAGGCGCTGATGGCGCGCTTCGCGCGCTAAGGCTTTTTCTTTGCCGCGGGCCTGCTAACCTTCGTCGCATTGACGGAGGAGCAGATGGTATTTACCGATTCGGACCCCAAGCCCATTCCCAGTCCCATCCCCGAGCCCGAGCGGCAGCCGCTGCCCGACCCCTTGCCCGATCCGGGCCCGGACGAGATCCCGCTGCCGGCGGTGATCGGGCTGGAGGCCATTCCGGCGGCGCTGGCGGCGGGCTGGCGGGATTTCCGCCGCGCGCCCGCATTCGGCCTGCTGTTCGCGGCCTTCTATGTCGCGGGCGGGCTGGTGCTGACCGCGGTCGCCACCGCGGCAGGGCAGGAATGGTGGCTGATGCCCTTTATCGTCGGCTTTCCGCTGATCGCGCCCTTC
This sequence comes from Paracoccus sp. P2, assembly GCF_046335115.1. Taxonomy (NCBI): domain Bacteria; kingdom Pseudomonadati; phylum Pseudomonadota; class Alphaproteobacteria; order Rhodobacterales; family Paracoccaceae; genus Paracoccus; species Paracoccus sp. P2. The sequence goes on from NZ_JBGOSN010000006.1 coordinate 133,234, forward strand.
GCCGCCGTCGGGCTTTACGAGGTCAGCCGGCGCATCGAATCGGACCGGCCGCTGATCTGGCGCGAGGTGCTGGCCGTGGTCATCGCGCAAAAGGACCGGCAGGTGCCGTCCATGGCCATGGTCATCCTGCTGATGTTCATGTTCTGGGTCTTTGTCGCCCATACCACCTTCGCGCTGTTCATGGGCGTCTCGGCGCTGACCAACATCACCTCCTCGCCCGAGGTGCTGCTGCAGGGCCGCGGGCTGGTCATGCTGGCGGCGGGCACGGCGATCGGGGCGGGCTTTGCCGCGGTGCTGTTCTCGATCACCGTGGTCGGGCTGCCGCTGATCCTGGACCGCGAGGTGGACCTGATCTCGGCCATCATCGCCAGCTTCCAGGCGGTGGGGGCGAACCTGCCGGTGATGCTGTCCTGGGCCGTGGTCATCGCCGCGCTGCTGTTTCTGGGCATCGTGCCGCTGTTTCTGGGGCTGTTCGTCGCCCTGCCGGTGCTGGGCCATGCCAGCTGGCACATGTATCGGTTGCTGATGCCGGACCCCGAGCCCGAACCATGAAAAACGGCGGCCCGAGGGCCGCCGATCATCGCGGTGACGCCGGGATCCCCAGGATCACTCGGCGTCGTCATTGGCCGCGCGGGCCGGCGGCGGCGCCAGTTTCGGGGTCACGCCATTGGCCAGCGGGTCTTCCTGGCGCTGGACCGAGCCTTCGAAATGGGCGCCGGATTCGATGGCGATGGTCTTGTGGATGATGTCGCCCTCGACCCGCGCGGTGGCGGTCAGGCGGACCTTGAGGCCGCGCAGGCGGCCGACGATGCGGCCGTTCACCACCACTTCCTCGGCGACGATCTCGCCGCGGATGGTGGCGCTTTCGCCGACGATCAGCTGGTGGGCGCGGATGTCGCCCTCGATCGTGCCCTCGACCTGGATGTCGCCCTCGGTCCGGATATTGCCGGTGACGGTCAGGTCGGGGGACAGCACCGAAGGCGCGGTGCGTGCCCGCGGGGCCGCGGCCGGCGGAAGGTCGTAACTCGTGTCAAGGCTGCGCGCCGATTCGGGCTCGGGGGTCGGCTGGGTGCGGGGGCCGGGTTCGGTAACACGGGTCTTAGAAAACATTTTGGGCTGCCTTGATGAAGCTCATGGGATTCACGGCACGGCCGTTCACGCGGACTTCATAGTGAAGATGCGGGCCGGTCGATCTGCCGGTATTGCCCATATCACCGATCTGGCTGCCGCGCGATACCTTTTGGCCCACCTTCACGCGAATCTTGGACAGGTGGCCATAGCGGGTTTCGGTGCCCAGCTCGTGCCGGATCTTGATCAGGTTGCCATAGCCGCGTTGCCAGCCGGCGAAGATCACCGTGCCCTCGGCCGTGGCATAGATCGGCGTGCCGACCGGGGCGGCCATGTCGATGCCCTCATGCGCGCGGCCCCAGCGGCGGCCGAAGGGCGAGGTATAGCGGAAGGCCGATTTCACCGGCATGGCCAGCGGCATCTTCTCGACCGCGATGCGATAGCTGTTCATCTGGTCCAGGGTGATCAGGATCTCGCTGGCCTTGGCCTCGCCCTGGCTGATCTCGGCATTGCCGCTGGAGGAATAGCCGACCGGGTTCAGCGGGCCGCCCTGGCCGACATAGCCGCGGCGCACGGTGCGCAGGATCTCGTCCGGGTTCATGCCGACGCTGCGGAACATGTCGTCCAGCGGCTTGACCGAGACGGTCACGGCGTCTTCCAGCTGCGACAGGATGGCGTCGTTGCGGGCGATGATCTGGTCGCGCTCCAGCGTGACGGCCTCGGCCAGGCGGCGGGCGTCCTCGGCCTGCTGCACCGCCTCGATGCGCTGGCCGGCGGCCTGTTTCAACTCGCCCGCCAAGATGTCCAGCGCGGCCTGCAATTCGGCGGTGCGGGCGGGGCCGGCAGCGCCTTCGGGCGCCGCCAGCGCCTCGGCCTGCTGGCGGGCCTTGACCGCGCCGTGCAGCTCGGCCTGCACCGCGCCCAGGCCGGTTTCCAGCTCGCGGCGCTGCGCCTCGGTTTCCAAAAGCAGCGACTGCATGTGCGAGACCTGGTCCAGCGCCACGGCGAAGCGGTTCTGCGCCGCCACCGCCTCGGCGGCGCGGCGGTCGCGTTCGGCGGACAGATCGGTCAGCCGCGCTTCCAGCGCGCCTTGCGTCAGCCGGGCCTGCTGGCGCACCGAGCCGGCGCCGATCGCGTCGATGACCAGGATCGAGCTGGCGATGATCGTCCAGCCGAAGACCAGCGCGAGGCCGCCCAGGGCAAGAAGCTGCGTGGCCGGACGCAGCCGCAGAAAGCGGGTGGTCTTGTCCGACTTCAGGAATAGGCGCTGTTCTGGCAGCCAGCGCTCAAGCACCGAATTCAGGCTGTGGGTGATCCGCAATGTCCCAGGTCCATGTTGTTTCGGCCGACCTGCCGGGCAAAGGCGGTCATGGCTGCGCACGGATAAATCCGACCTGTGATCAAAGCGCAACAGGGGCGGAGGGTTTATGTGCCGCTTGGGCGGATTGATGCCGATCGCCCCCGCCAGGCGGGTGGATCTGTGCCGGAGGAAAGGCCCCTTTTGATACAACCGTGGATTGCAAGACTGAACCAGTCCAATCAATATGTGAAAGTTTGAAGATAATTTGATGCACTGGTCGGTTCGATCCGCATCCCGCGTGGCGGCGGGGGCTTGCGGCGGCCGGCCAGGATTTCTGCCCATGAATTAGGCAGGCCGGTCCGGCCCAGGGGCAGATCGGGCGATGGCGCGCGGGATTCGCCCCCGGGGCGGCGGAACCGTGCGGCTTGCGGCGGTTTCAGGCGATCTCATAGGGCAGCGGGCCGGGGCGATCCGCCGGGATGCGGATATGGCGGTCCACCGGCGGCACCGAACGCTGGTGGCAGTTCGGCCGCGGGCAGATCCGGCAGGACACGCCGATCGGCTCGAACAGCTGCGGATTGCCGATGTCCAGCCCGTCGGCATAGACCACGTCGCGGGCATGGCTGATTTCGCAGCCCAGGCCGATGGCAAAGCGGCGCACCGGCGCGCCGAAGGCGCCGGCGGGCTTGGACACGTCCCGCGCCAGCAGCAGGTAACGCTTGCCGTCCGGGGTCTCGGCCAGCTGGCGCAGGAAGCGGCCGGGGGTCTCGAAGGCCTGGTGCACGTTCCACAAGGGACAGGCGCCGCCGAAGCGGGCGAATTGCATGCGCGTGGCGGAATGGCGCTTGGTGATGGTGCCGGCCTGGTCGACGCGGACGAAAAAGAACGGCACGCCGCGGTCGCCGCCGCGCTGCAAGGTCGAAAGCCGATGCGCCACCTGCTCCAGCGAGGCGTGGAACAGATGCGCCAGCCGCTCCAGATCGTGCCGTTCGGCCCGCGCGGTGGCCAGGAAGCGGGCATAGGGCATCATCGCCGCGCCGGCGAAGTAATTCGCCAGCCCCAGCCGGGCGATGTCGCGGGCCGAGGCGCTGCGGAACCGCGCCAGTTCCAGCGTCGCCTCCAGGAGGTCGCCGCGCGTCTCCAGTGCCAGCAGGTGCAAGAGCTGGAAGGCTTGCGTGGCGGGCTCGGCGGCGGCGTTCAGGGTGATGCGCTTGCCGTCGCGCAGATAGACCGGGCCGCTGCCCAGCTCGGCCATCACCACCTCGATGCCGCGCTCGGCCAGGGCGGCGATGGCGCGGTCCAGCGGGCGCAACTCGGGGCGGATGCGGGCGAAATGCTCGGCGGCGTGGTCCACCGCGTCGATATAGTTGTCGCAATAGTGGAAGAAGTCGCGCACCTCCTCCCAGGGCGAGGGGGTGGCGTTCTGCGCCCCGGCCCCCAGCGCCTCGTCCAGCGCGGCCAGCCGTTCCTGCCCCTCGCGATGGGCGCGATAAAGGTCCAGGAAGGCGCGCGCCAGAGCCGGCGCATTGGTCGCGGCCAGCCGCAGGTCGGCGCGGGGCGGCGCGCTGTCGAACAGCGGATCGGCCAGCGCCTCGGCCATGTCCATCACCATGCGCTCGGCATCGCCGACCGCCATGGCACCCAGGTCCACCGAGAACTCGGAGGCCAGCTTCAGCAGCACCCCGGCCGAGACCGGGCGGTGGTTGTTCTCCATCTGCGACAGATAGGGCAGCGACACGCCCAGCCGGTCGGCAAAGGCGCGCTGGGTCAGGCCGGCGCGGGCCCGCGTCTCGCGCAGGGCGACGCCGGCATAGATCTTTTGTGTGGCCATGCGAGTCCTCTTTGCAAAGCAGCCATACGCTTTGCAAAGGCGTTGCCGCAAGGGGGATCTAGCGGCCGGCGATGACCTGCCTTTCGCGGATCATGACCCAGAGGATGAAGCCGATCGAGGCCAGGGCCGACCCGGCCATGATGACCAGAAGCGGCGCCGCCCCCGATTCGTCGTGCAAGAGCGCGCCGGCCAGCGCCGCCAGCCCGGCGCCGCCCGCCACCGCCATGGCGCCGCCCAGCCCGCTGGCGGTGCCGGCGAGTTCGGGGCGCACGCTCATCATCCCGGCATTGGCATTGGGCAGCACCATGCCGTTGCCCAGCCCCATCAGCCCGACCGCGCCGAAGAAGACCAGCGGCGTCAGCCCGCCCATCAGGTCCACCGCCAGCGCCAGCGCCAGGAAGACCGAGCAGATCAGCGCCCCCGACAGGATCATCCGGTTCATGCCGATGCGGGTCGAGAACCGCGCCGAAAGGTAATTCCCCAGCGCATAGCCGATCGAGGGGCCGGCGAACCAATAGCCGACCTCGGCCGGCGACAGGTGCAGCACCACCTGGCCGACGAAGGGCGCGCCGCCCAGATAGGCATAGAACGACCCGGCGCTGAGCGTCGCCGCCAGCGCATAGCCCCAGAACCGCTGCGAGCGGGCCAGCACCGGATAGGTCGCGACCTGCCGGCGCAGCGGCACGCCGCCGCCGCGCGCCGTCTCGGGCAGGTCGAAGGCGCAAAGCGCCATGACCGCCAGCCCGGTCAGGCCCATGGCGACGAAGCTGGCGCGCCAGCCCAGGGTCTCGTCCAGCACGCCCCCCAGCGTCGGCGCGATCATCGGCACCAGCGACATGCCCATGGTGACATAGCCGATCATGCTGGCCGCCTGCTCGGCCGGCACGATGTCGCGCACCACGGCGCGGCTGATGACGAAGCCGGTGGTGGCGACGGCCTGGATCAGGCGGAAGACCATGAACCAGGCGGCATCCCTGGCCAGCAGCGCCCCCACGGTCGCCAGCAGGAAGATCGCAAACGAGCCCAGCACCACCGGCCGGCGGCCATAGCGGTCGCTGATCGGGCCGCAAAGCAGTTGCAGCACCGCGCTGACCCCCAGGAAGGCCGAGACGGAAAGCTGCATGAAGCCGTATTCCACGCCGAAATCCCGCGCCATGGCCGGCAGCGAGGGCAGGAAGATGTTCATGGAAAGCGCCCCGGCGGCCGAGATCGAAACCAGGGTCAGAATGCTTGGCCGGCGGGGAAGGGAGGGGGTCGCGCTGCTCATGCCCGCACCTTTGCCCGGTCGGCGGGCAAAGGCAATCGCCTGTTTACAGGGCACTGTTTCGCGTCAATGCGCAGAACTGCCGAAATCGTGGAAGATCAGGAAGGCGCCCAGGCAGATGCAGGCAAAGCCCGCCGCCACGTTCCAGGTCAGCCGCTCGCCCAGCCAGGCCCAGGAGAACAGCACGAAGACCGACAGGCTGATCACCTCCTGGATGGTCTTGAGCTGCGCGGCGTTGAAATGGCCGTAGCCGCTGCGGTTCGCCGGCACCTGCAGCACATATTCGAAGAAGGCGATGCCCCAGCTGACCAGGATCACCAGCAGAAGCGGCGCGGCCTTGAATTTCAGATGCCCGTACCAGGCGACGGTCATGAACAGGTTCGACAGGATCAGCAGGCCGATGGTGACGAAGGGCACCGGCAGGTTCATTCAGCGCGATCCCAGCTGCGATGCTTTTCCAGGTTGCCGAAGCGGGTGAAGCGGCCCTCGAAGGACAGCTCGACCGTGCCGATCGGGCCGTGGCGCTGCTTGCCGATGATGACCTCGGCCTTGCCGTGGCAGGATTCCATGACCTGCTGCCAGGTGGCCATCTTGTCGAGGTCGTGGTCGGCGGGCTTTTCGCGCTCGCGGTAATATTCCTCGCGGAAGACGAACATGACGATGTCGGCATCCTGCTCGATCGAGCCGGATTCGCGCAGGTCGGACAGCTGCGGGCGCTTGTCCTCGCGGCTCTCGACCTGGCGCGACAGCTGCGAGAGCGCGATGACCGGGATGTCCAGCTCCTTGGCGACGGCCTTGAGGCCCTGGGTGATCTCGCTGACTTCGTTCACGCGGCTGTCCTTGGCCGAGGCGGCGCGCAGCAGCTGCAGATAGTCCACGATCAGCAGGTCCAGCCCCATGGTGCGCTTGAGCTTGCGGGCCCGCGCCGCCAGCTGGTTGATCGGCAGGGCGGGCGTGTCGTCGATGTAAAGCGGGCAGTTCTGCAGGTCGTGGGCGGCCTTGACGAAGCGGCGGAACTCGTCCTCGGTCATGTCGCCGCGGCGGATCGCCTCGCTGGGCACCTCGGCGGCCTCCGAGAGGATGCGCGCGGCCAGCTGCTCGGCCGACATCTCGAGGCTGAAGAAGCCGACGACGCCGCCCGCCACCGTGCCATGCGTGCCGTCGGGCAGCTCGCCCAGGCGATGCGCCTTGGCGACGTTGAAGGCGATGTTGGTGGCCAGCGAGGTCTTGCCCATCGAGGGCCGCCCGGCCAGGATGATCAGGTCCGAGCGGTTCAGCCCGCCCATCTTGCCGTCCAGGTCGACCAGCCCGGTCGAGATGCCCGACAGCCCGCCGCCGCGGCTGAAGGCGGCATTGGCGGCGTTCAGCGCCCCGGTGACGGCGGCCAGGAAGCTCTGGAAGCCGCGCTCGGCCACGCCCTGCTCGCCCAGCTTGTAGAGAACCTGCTCGGCCTCCTTGATCTGCTCCTCGGCGGAATCGCTGACCGTGACGGTGGCGGCACGCGCGGCGATGTCCTGCCCCAGCCCGATCAGCTCGCGGCGCAGGGCGAATTCGCGGATCATCTGCGCATAATCGCGCGCGGCATGGGACGAGATCGCCGCCCCGGCCAGCCGCGCCAGATAGGCCGGGCCGCCCAGTTCCTTCAGCCCCGCGTCATGCTCCATGAAGGCCTTGATCGTGACCGGGCTCGCCAGCGCGTTGCGGGCGATGCGCTCGGCGCAGATCTCGTAGATGCGGCGGTGGACCGGGTCGTAGAAATGCCCGGCCTGGATGATGCGCGAGACGTGGTCGTAGACCTCGTTATTGGTCAGCAGCGCGCCCAGCAATTGCTGCTCGGCCTCGATCGAGAAGGGCACCGCCTGGGCGGCGGCGGCCTCGGCGATCTCGCCGGGCTTCCTGATTTCGACGGCGCGCAACTCGCTCATCCCATGGTCTCCGACCTTCGACTCGGCTGGGAGCCGTTATCCACCTTATGCGCCCCGCGGTCCATCGGGATATGCTGTGGATAAGCTGTGGACGGAATGCCGCCCCTCGCGCCGGTGGCCAGGGCGGTATGGGTATTTGGGCAACAGAGAAGAATGGAGCGCCGCGCCCGTCTTCTTCGTTCATCAAATACCCATGCGGCCGTGCCGAGAGGCGCCGTGGTTGCGCGTCTGGCGCCGGATCAGGGATGCGCGGCCTGCCAGGCGCGGGGATCGGTCAGGAAGCTTTCGACCTCGGCGAGCGTTGCCTGGTCGTAGAAGCCCTGCGCCTTGGCCTCGGCCAGCACGTCCCACCAGGTGCAGAGATGGTGCAGCCGGACGCCATGGTCGGCCAGGCGCTGCGTGGTTTCCGGGAAGATGCCGTAATAGAAGATCACCGCCGTATGGCCGCAGGTGGCGCCGGTCTCGCGGATCGCGTCGACGAAGCTCAGCTTCGAGCCGCCGTCGGTGGTCAGGTCCTCGACCAGCAGCACGCGCTGGCCCTCGGTCATGGCGCCCTCGATGCGGGCGTTGCGGCCGTAGCCCTTGGGCTTCTTGCGCACATAGGTCATCGGCAGTTCCAGCCGCTCGGCCACCCAGGCGGCGAAGGGGATGCCCGCCGTCTCGCCGCCGGCGACGTTGTCGAAGGCGGCGAAGCCCGCCTCGCGCAGCACCGTCGCCGCCAGGAAATCCATCAGCGTCGCGCGGATGCGCGGAAAGCTGATCAGCTTGCGGCAGTCGATATAGGTCGGCCCCTTCAGCCCCGAGGCATAGGTATAGGGCTCGGCGGCGTTGAAATGCACCGCCTTGATCTCCAGCAGCATGCGGGCGGTCAGCCGGGCGATTTCCTCGCGCGGGGGAAAGGGCAGGGTCATGCGGGATCCTCGAGGTGCCAGTAGAGCGGGAAGCCGGGGTCGAAGACGGTGACGGTCTCGTCGCCGGCCGGGATATGGGTCGGATATGCGGCGGGCGTGTCGCGCTTCACCAGGCGGATGCGGTCCTGGTTCGGCGCCATGCCGTAGAAGCCGGCGCCGTGGAGCGAGGCGAAGCCTTCCAGCCGGTCGAGCGCATCCTCCTCCTCGAAGACCTGCGCGAGGATCGACATGGTGTTCGGCGCGGTGAAGCAGCCGGCGCAGCCGCAGGCCGATTCCTTGGCGCGGTCCGGGTGCGGCGCCGAATCGGTGCCCAGGAAGAAACGCGCGTCCCCCGAGGTCGCGGCGCGGCGCAGCGCCAGCCGGTGGGTTTCGCGCTTGGCGACCGGCAGGCAGTAGTAATGCGGCCGGATGCCGCCCGCCAGGATGTGGTTGCGGTTGATGACCAGGTGATGCGTGGTGATGGTGGCGCCGATATCCTCGTTTGCCGCGACGTAATCCACCCCGTCCGAGGTGGTGACATGTTCCATCACCACCCGCAGGCCGGGGGTGGCGCGGCGGATCGGGTCCAGGACGCGGTCGATGAACACGGCCTCGCGGTCGAAGATGTCCACCGCCGGATCGGTGACCTCGCCATGGACGCAGAGCGGGATGCCGGCCTGGGCCATGGCCTCGAGCACGCCGCGCACCTTGTCGAAATCGCGCACGCCCGAGGCCGAATTGGTGGTCGCCCCGGCCGGGTAGAGCTTGACCGCCGAGATGATTCCCTGCGCATGGGCGGCCAGCACATCGGCCGGATCGCTGGTTTCGGTCAGGTAGAGCGTCATCAAGGGACGCAACGTCATTTCCGGGGCCAGGGCGGCGCGGATGCGGTCGCGATAGGCCGCGGCCTGCGCCCCGGTCACCACCGGCGGCACCAGGTTCGGCATGATGATCGCCCGGCCGAAATGGCCGGAAAATGAAGCCACTGCCTGCAGCATGGCGCCATCGCGCAGATGCAGGTGCCAGTCGTCGGGGCGTCGGAGCGTCACGGATTTGGTCATGATTTTCCCTCTATACCGGGTGCGGCAGCAAGGCCATAGGGCAAAGATCCCGTCCACCGGGGCTCTTGGCATTTCGTCGCCATGGGCGCAGCCTTGCCCGCCTGTTGTTCGCTTAAAGGGAATTCGTGATGGGTTTCGGCAAGATGAATTATGCGGCGATGCAGGCGCCGCTGCTGCTGTGGCAGCAGATGGCGCGCATGGCCTGGGAATCGCAGATGGTCATCGCCCTGCGGACGGCGGGGATGATGGGGCTGTTGCGCCAGGACGCGGCCGAGCCGCAGCGCATGGTGGTCGAGAAGGCCGATGCCGCCTCCGAGGCGCTGCATGCCGCGCTGCGCGCCGCCGGGCGGGGCGAGCGGGCCGACCGGGTGATGGCGGCGGCGCTGCGGCCCTATCGCAAGCGCACCCGCGCCAATGTGCGGCGCCTTTCGGGCAAGGACTGACGGGCGACCGGCCAGGCCGGCCCGCCGGAAAGGAAGAACGCGCCCCGGCGAGGGCGCGTTTCGGTTTTCGGATCGAGCCCTTGCGGGTTCAGATGCGGGTTCAGATCAGCTTGCCCATGGCGACCGCGGTGTCGGACATGCGGTTCGAGAAGCCCCATTCGTTGTCATACCAGGTCAGGATGCGGCACAGCTTGCCCTCCATCACCTTGGTCTGGTCCATGTGGAAGACCGAGCTGTGGCTGTCGTGGTTGAAGTCCGAGGAGACCAGCGGCTCGTCGGTATAGCCCAGGATGCCTTTCAGCGGGCCGTCGGCGGCGGCGCGGATGGCCTGGTTGATTTCCTCGACCGAGGTGTCGCGGGCGGCTTCGAAGACCAGGTCCACGACCGAAACGTTGGGCGTCGGCACGCGGATCGCCACGCCGTCCAGGCGGCCCTTGAGTTCGGGCAGCACCAGGCCCACGGCCTTGGCCGCGCCGGTCGAGGTCGGGATCATCGACAGCGCCGCGGCGCGGGCGCGGTAGAGATCCTTGTGCATGGTGTCCAGCGTCGGCTGGTCGCCGGTATAGCTGTGGATCGTGGTCATGAAGCCGCGGGCGATGCCGATGCTGTCATTCAGCACCTTGGCCACCGGCGACAGGCAGTTGGTGGTGCAGCTGGCGTTCGAGACGACGATGTCGTCCTTGGTCAGCGTGTCGTGGTTCACCCCGAAGACGATGGTCTTGTCGGCATTGTCGCCGGGGGCCGAGATCAGCACCCGCTTGGCGCCGGTCGACAGGTGCGGCTGCACCTTTTCCTTGGAGGCGAAGATGCCGGTGCATTCCATGATGACGTCGATGTCGCCCCAGGGCAGTTCGGCCGGGTTGCGGATCGCGGTGACCTTGATCGGGCCGCGGCCGACGTCGATCGAATCGCCCGAGACCTTGACCTCGGCGGGGAAGCGGCCGTGGACCGAGTCGTAGCGCAGCAGATGCGCATTGGTTTCGACCGGGCCCAGGTCGTTGATCGCCACGACCTCGATATCATTGCGCCCCGATTCGATGATCGCGCGCAGCACGTTCCGACCGATCCGGCCAAAGCCGTTGATCGCTACCTTGACAGCCATAGGTTTCCTCCGCCGCTGATGATGTTCGCGCTGCAAATAGCCCGCATCGCCGGGGAAATGCAAATGCCTGCGAGCGGAAGGGGCGGAAACCGGGCTGAAAGGGCCATGCCGGGGCATTGTTGCGACATATGGTCGCTGCCGCGGCGCCCGGCCGGCGGCGCGGATGTCTGGCGCCGGCGGGGCGGGCCGCCTGCCGCGAGGGCCGATGCTGCAGAGCGGCGAATCGCCGCGCCGGGCGCCTCAGCGCCAGAAGCTGAGATATTCGATCAGGCCGGCGAATTCCTTGCCCAGGAACAGCGGCAGGTTCCAATGCAGCACCAGCGCATCCGCGGCGAAAAGGCCCAGGATCAGAAGCCCCAGCACCAGCGCGATCCGATTTGTCATGCCATCCGTCCCGTCCTTGCCGTTTTCCTGGCCCGCCGTCCCCTGGCCCGCCGTCCCCTGGCGCGATGCGCCGCTCCCGCCCCCTGCTAGGGCAGAGGCCGGGGCCGGGCAAGCCTTTGCGGCTGGCCGCCGGACGCGGTGCCGCGATCGGCGAGGGCACCAGCGCCGGGCGGCCTTGACGCGATGTGCCGGACGGCCCGGCCGTCGCGTGCCACGGGCCCGGTTGCCATGCGGTCCCGGTTGCCGTCTGCCATGTGCCGGCAGGCGGCGCGCCCGGCCTGCCTGGATGCCGTGCCGGGTGACTCGGACCGGATGCCGCGCCGGGCGGCCTGCTGCCGCGCGAAGCCGATGCGGTACGATGCCGTGCGGGGCGACCCGTGCGGCGCGTGGCGGCCCGGGGCCGCGTCGGGCGGTCGGCGAGGCCGCGGCGCGTGGCGGCGGCCTTGCCACGGCCTGCCGGATCGCGGGTGCCGGCGCCCATCAGCCGGGCGGGGCTTGCGGTTCTTCCTCCTCTCCCTCCTCCTCGGTCTCCTGGGCGATCAGGAACAGGTCGCCCGCCGCCTCCATGCGGCGGATCGTGACCACGACCTGGTCCATCGCCTCCTCGGCATCGCGGGCCGAGACCTTGCCGAGCGCCTCGATCTCTTCGCGCATCGATTCGGCCAGGCGCGAGGAAATGCCGCCGAGCAGGAAATCCACGGTCTCGCGCGCCGGGCCGCGGGCGCCGGCCAGCGCCTTGAGCAGCACGGGATTGTCCACCTCGCGCAGGATGCGGGCGATGTCGCGCCGGTCGATGCGGCGCGGGATATGCGCCCAGGTGAAGATGGTCTTGCGCACCTCGCCGGCAAAGGCGGCATCATCGTCCTCGAGCCCGGCCAGGACGCTGTCGCGCATGCTGGAGGGCGAGAAGTTCAGGATCGCGCCGACCTTTTCGCCGGCCTTGCCCTCCAGCGCCGGCTGCGGCACGGCGTCGGCGGCCTGGATCAGCGCCCGGCCGATGCGTTGCAGCGCCTCGGGGGTGATGCCGCCGGTCAGCGACATGGCATAGGCGATCTGGCGGGCGCGTTCCTGGTCCAGCAGGCCGAACACCTCGGCCGCGCGCGGCTCCGGCAGTTTCGAGAACATCACCGCCCCGATCTCGACCGCTTCGGTCCGGGCCAGTTCGGCCAGGAGCGCGGGCGGCAGGGCGGCGATGCTGTCCCAGGGATCGCCGGCCCCGTGCAGCGCCGCCATGCGCCGCAGCTGGTCGGTCGTATCGGGCGAGAGATGGCCGTCGAGCAGGTCCAGGGTGCCGTCGATGTCGCCCGGAAAGGACAGGCCGACCGCCTCCAGCCGGTCGCAGAACTCGGCCACGATGGCATTGCGCGTCTCGCGGTCGATCATGCCCATCAGCGCCATTTCCTGCGCCAGGTCGGTCTGCAGTTCGGGCGGCAGCCGGGCCAGGTCGATATCCCCGCCCTCGGCCAGCACCAGCCGCACGATCACCGCCGCCTTTTGCCGCGGACTGAGCCCCGCCGTCGCCCCGAGCGCCGGAACACCCATGGATTGCCCCCGATTCCAAACCTGTCGGGGGCAATCTGGCAGGGAAAAGCGAACAGGCGGTTAATGCGCGCCGTTTTCCCCGAAGACGCGGGCGAAGATCGTGTCCACATGCTTGGTGTGATAGCCGAGGTCGAACTTCTCCTCGATCTCGGCGGGGGAAAGCGCGGCCGTCACCTCGGCGTCGCCCAGCAGCTCGGTCTTGAAATCGGCGCCCTGTTCCCAGACCTTCATGGCATTGCGCTGCACCAGGCGATAGGCGTCCTCGCGGCTGACCCCGGCCTGGGTCAGGGCCAGAAGCACGCGCTGCGACATGACCAGTCCCTTGAACTTGTTCATGTTCTTCAGCATGTTCTCGGGGTAGACCACCAGCTTCTCGATCACGCCGGCCAGGCGGTTCAGGGCGAAGTCCAGGGTGATCGTCGCATCCGGGGCGATGCCGCGCTCGACCGAGGAATGGCTGATGTCGCGTTCGTGCCACAGCGCCACGTTCTCCATCGCCGGCACCACGGCCATGCGCACCAGGCGGGCCAGGCCGGTCAGGTTCTCGGTCAGGACCGGGTTCCTTTTATGCGGCATGGCCGAGCTGCCCTTCTGGCCGGGGCTGAAATATTCCTCGGCCTCCAGCACCTCGGTGCGCTGCATGTGGCGGATCTCGATGGCGATGTTCTCGATCGAGCTGGCGATCACGCCCAGCGTGGCAAAGAACATCGCATGGCGGTCGCGCGGGATGACCTGGGTCGAGATCGGCTCGGGCGAGAGGCCCATCTTGGCGCAGACATGTTCCTCGACCGCCGGGTCGATATTGGCGAAGGTGCCGACCGCGCCCGAGATGGCGCCGGTCGCCACCTCTTCGCGGGCGCGCAGCAGGCGTTCGCGGCCGCGCGCCATCTCGGCGTAGAAGCGGGCGAAGGTCAGGCCCATGGTGGTCGGCTCGGCATGGATGCCGTGGCTGCGGCCGATGCGCACGGTGTCCTTGTGCTCGTAGGCGCGTTTCTTCAGCGCGGCCAGCACCTTGTCCATGTCGGCCAGCAGGATGTCGGCGGCGCGCACCAGCTGCACGTTCAGCGTGGTGTCAAGCACGTCCGAGCTGGTCATGCCCTGGTGGACGAAGCGCGCCTGCTCGGCGCCGATATGCTCGGCCAGGTGGGTCAGGAAGGCGATGACGTCATGCTTGGTCACGGCCTCGATCTCGTCGATGCGGGCGACGTCGAATTCGACGTCCTTGGCCTTCCAGACGGCCTCGGCATTCTCGCGCGGGATCACGCCCAGGTCGGCCTGGGCGTCGCAGGCATGCGCCTCGATCTCGTACCAGATGCGGAACTTGGTCTCGGGCGACCAGATGGCGACCATTTCGGGACGGGCATAGCGCGGGATCATGCGGGGCTCCTTGGGTTTGCCGGGGTTTTAGCGACAAGGCCCCGCACCCGCAACCGCAGCCGGCAGGGGCACGGCGGCCCCTGCACGGCCGCTGCCGATTCAGGCCAGGACCAGCGGCTGGCCGTTCTGCGCATGGCGCTGCGCCAGCTTGCGCGCCTTGCGCCCCGAGGCCAGCATCCGCGCCCCCTCGGGGGCATGGCTGCGCGCGGCCAGTTCGGGGAAGATGGCAAGGATTTCCCCGACCGCCGGGGCGGGCAGGGCGGCAAGGGCCTGCGGGCCCAGATAGAGCGATTCGGTCGCGGTGCCGTTGGCCCGGACCACCTCGTGCCGGTCGAAGAGGATATGGACATATTCCACCTCGGCCAGGTCCGTGGCCCGCTCGACGCCCTCGATCTGCAGGAGCTGCTTGGCGGCGACCAGGATCTCGTCGGTGCCGAACATCCGCTGCGCGATGCGCGAGCGTAGCAGGATCCGGTGCTGCGGCGAGACGGTCAGGTCCGCCGAGGGCATGTTCGGCCCCAGTGCCCCGGCCTTGATGCGGACGGGCATCAGCCGGGCGTCATGGGCGGCCAGCCGGTCGGCGGCAAAGCGGCGGCGGCCGATCCAGCGGACCGGCTGCGGGCCGTGGTCGGCCGTCAGTACCAGATCGCCCACCGACAGGCTTTCGACCGGAACCGGGCCATCGGGCGTGTCGATCAGCGTGCCGGCGGTGAAGCAGGGAAAGACGTCGTCGTCGTCAAGGACCAGCGTGCCGGCGGGATTGTAGGCGATGTTGACCACCAGCGTGTCAAGCAGGTTCTGCACCGCTGACAGAACCGGGCCGGTCAATACACCGCCGAGGTCCGAGATGTTCACATTCGCAAGATTGATTTGCTGTCCAAGGATGGTGCCGGTGATCTTGACGCCGATATGGTCCTTGTCCAGGGGCTGGTCGGAGACGAAATAGGTGTCCTCGCCGTCCACGACGAAAGAGCCGTTGATCGGGTTCAGTTGCACCTTGAGCTGGGCAACCAATGGAACGCCCACGCTGGCCGCTGCCGAGGACAGCGTGCCGGTGCCTGCGAAGGTGCCGCCCGACAGCAGCGGATTGCCCTCGCCATCCACCAGCGAGACATCGTCGCCCCGGCGCAGCGTGGTGGCCTGCGAGGCATCCACGTCATATTGCGCAAATTGGGTCGAGCCGCCGAGTCTGTTCAGCAGGAGATTGCTGCCGAGACTGAGAACCGGGGTCGCGGCCTCCAGGTCGATGGTCGCATCAGGTATTTCAGTGAAAAAAGGCATTCTAGGATCCTGTAGCAGGCCGGGCCTTGCCCATGCCGGAGGCTGAAAGCAGGCATCCGCCGATCAGGGTAGGCCGGTGGCTGCCGCGCGCCATACAGAAGACGGTTCGCAGGGCATGGCAAGGGGCAAGCGCGGTTCCGCGCCCAGATTCTCGCATTTTTTCAGACAAATTGATCCTTTTCGCGCTTTTGCCGGGTCCGACGGATCGGACCGGTCCGCTGGCCTGCATCTGCGGCCGGCGGGCTCTTGTCACGAAAGGGGCAGCGCATGGGTCAAGGCGATGGGTCCGGCCTTTGGCTGACCCGGCCTTGGCCGGTGGCGCCCCGTGTTCGACGCCATCAGCGTGCGGCACCGTGGCGGCCTTGCGCGCGGGCCAGGCGTCGCTGCGCCTGGGCGTGACCGGTGCTTCGGCGCCGCATCGCGGGCGGGAAGGCGGTCCTGCGGCGGCGGCATGGCGGACGGCCCGCGCCGCCCGCTTTGCGGCGGTCCGTCCCGCCCCAGGGCAAGGCCTTGGAGACCGCGGCGTCGCAGATCCTGCCGGTGATGCGCCGGATCGCCGCTTGTTGCCCTTGATCCGAATGAAAAAGCCGCCCCGAAGGGCGGCTTTCCGTCGCTGTCCCAGCCGTTCAGCAGCTGTAATACATCGCGTATTCGATGGGATGGGGGGTATGTTCATAGGCATAGACCTCTTCCCATTTCAGCTTGATGTAGCCTTCCAGCTGGTCGCGGGTGAAGACATCGCCGGCCAGCAGGAAGTCCATGTCCTTCTCCAGTTCCTCCAGCGCCTCGCGCAGGCTGCCGCAGACGGTCGGGATCTCGGCCAGCTCCTCGGGCGGCAGGTCGTAGAGATCCTTGTCCGAGGCCGGGCCGGGGTCGATCTTGTTCTTGATGCCGTCAAGGCCGGCCATCAAGAGCGCCGCGAAGGCCAGGTAGGGGTTCGCCGCCGGATCGGGGAAACGGGCCTCGACGCGCTTGGCCTTGGGCGATTCGGTCCACGGAATGCGCACGCAGCCCGAGCGGTTGCGGGCCGAATAGGCGCGCAGCACCGGGGCCTCGAAGCCGGGGATCAGCCGCTTGTAGCTGTTGGTCGCCGGGTTGGTCAGCGCATTGAGCGCCTTGGCGTGCTTGAGGATGCCGCCGATAAAATACAGCGCCTCCTGGCTGAGGTCGGCATATTTGTCGCCGGCGAACAGCGGCTTGCCGTCCTTCCAGATCGACATGTTCACATGCATCCCCGAGCCGTTGTCGCCCTTCATCGGCTTGGGCATGAAGGTCGCGGTCTTGCCATAGGCGGCGGCGACGTTGTGGATGACGTATTTGTATTTCTGGATGTTGTCGGCCTGCTCGACCAGCCCGCCGAAGATCATCCCCAGCTCGTGCTGGGCGGTGGCGACCTCGTGGTGGTGCTTGTCGACCTTGATGCCCATGCGCTTCATGGTCGAGAGCATCTCGCCGCGGATGTCCTGGGCGGCGTCGATCGGGTTCACCGGGAAATAGCCGCCCTTGTGGGCCGCGCGATGGCCGAGGTTGCCGTCCTCGTAGACGGTGTCGGTGTTCCAGGCGGCATCGACCGAATCAAGCTCGAACGAGACCTTCTGCGGCGTCACCGAATAGCGCACGTCGTCGAACAGGAAGAACTCGGCCTCGGGGCCGAAATAGGCGGTATCGCCGATTCCGCTGGATTTCAGATAGGCCTCGGCCTTCAGCGCGGTGCCGCGCGGGTCGCGGGCATAGGGCTCGCCCGTGTCGGGCTCGACGACGTTGCAATGCACGCAGAGCGTCTTTTCGGCATAGAACGGGTCGATATAGGCCGAGGCGGCGTCCGGCATCAGCTTCATGTCGGACTGGTCGATCGACTTCCAGCCGGCGATCGAGGAGCCGTCGAACATGAAGCCTTCCTCGAAGAAGTCCTCGTCCACCAGGTCGGCGACCAGGGTCACATGCTGCAGCTTGCCCTTGGGATCGGTGAAGCGGACGTCGACATATTCGACCTCTTCCGTCTTCATCAGATCCAGAACGTCCTTGACTGTCATTGGGATCCTTCCTCCATCAGTCTGCCCGGCGCCGCCGCGGGGCAAGGGTCATCGGATTCTTTGTGCGGGTCGGGCGGGATCAGACCGCGTCGTCGCCGGTCTCGCCGGTGCGGATGCGGATGGCCTGTTCGACCGGGATGATGAAGATCTTGCCGTCGCCGATCTTCTCGGTGCGCGCGGCCGAGACGATGGCATCGACGGCGGCCTCGACCAGGTCGTCGGGCAGCACCATCTCGATCTTCACCTTGGGCAGGAAGTCCACGACATATTCCGCGCCGCGATAAAGTTCGGTATGGCCCTTCTGCCGGCCGAAGCCCTTGACCTCGGTGACCGAGAGACCCTGGACGCCGACTTCCTGAAGCGCCTCTTTCACATCGTCCAGTTTGAAGGGCTTGATGATGGCTTCGACTTTCTTCATCGCCTGATCCTTCTCTCGCGACTTGCCTGCGACCTGATTGGCGGGTTTGATGATGCGGGTAAATGGGGCAGGGCCCGGATCGCGCGGCGGATCGCATCTGCCCGGCCGATATGCGCATATTTCGTGCAGCAAGATTATAATTTAGGCAGACAGCATGCTTCACGGCACCGAAATCCTGACGACCGCCCAAATGCGCGCCATCGAATCCGCCGCCATGGCCAGCGGGCAGGTGACGGGCGCGGAACTGATGGAGCGCGCCGGCCGCGCCGTCGCCGGCCAGATCCGGCTGCGCTGGGCCAGGCCGGGCCTGGTGGCGGTGCTGTGCGGACCGGGCAACAACGGCGGCGACGGCTATGTGGTGGCGCGGCTTTTGCACCAGGCGGGCTGGCAGGTGCGGGTGCTGGGGATGGAAAGCCGGCCGGGGCCGGATGCGGCGCGGATGAAGGCCGAATGGCAGGCGCTGGGCCCCGTCCTGCCCCTGACCCGGGACGCCCTGCGCGCCGGGCCCGATGCGGATGTCTATGTGGATGCGGTCTTCGGCACCGGTCTCACCCGCCCGCCCGAGGGCGAGATTGCCGCGATCCTGGACTATCTGGGCGGTTCGGGTGGGGATTGGGCGTTCTTCCGCGAGCGGCTGGTGGCGGTGGACTGCCCCAGCGGGCTGTGCCTGGACAGCGGCGCCTTTCCCGGCCGGCCGCGCGAGCCCGGCGATTTCGACCTGCGCGCCCGCCTGACCGTCGCCTTCGACAGCCCCAAGCCGGGGCACCTGCTGGAGCGCGGGCCGGAATGCTGCGGCGAGCTGGTCATCGCCGATATCGGCCTGGCGGCGTGGCGGATCCGCCAGCCGAACGAGGGCGCGACCCCGTCAAGCATCACCCGCTTTCCCGCCGTCGAGGCCCTCTGGCCCGGTTTCGCCGTTCCCGATTCGCGCCGGTACCCGATGGCCGCCCGCCGGCAGGCATCCTGGCTGCGCAAGCAGGAGGCCGGCAGCGGCCACAAGTTCAGCCACGGCCATGCGCTGATCGTCGCCGGGGGGCCGGCCAGGGGCGGGGCGGCGCGCCTCTCGGCCCGCGCCGCGCTGCGTATCGGTGCCGGGCTGGTGACGCTGGCGCCGCCGGCCGAGGCCCTGCCGGAGCATGCCGGCCCGCCCGATGCGCTGATGCGCCGAGGCGTCGACGATGCCGCCGCGCTGCGGGACATGCTGGCCGACCCGCGGGTCAACGCGCTCTGCATCGGTCCCGGCTGCGGGGTCGAGCGCGCGGCGGCGCTGCTGCCCGCGATCCTGGGCGCGGGGCGGGCGACGGTGCTGGATGCCGATGCGCTGACCGCCCTGTCGCGCGACCCCGGCCTGATGGCGCTTTTGCACGAAAACTGCGTGCTGACCCCGCATGCGGGCGAATTCGGGCGCGTCTTTCCCGACCTTGCCGAGCGCCTCGAGCATCCGCGTCCGCCCGCCGCGGGTGGCCGCGACCAGGCCTCCGATCCGGCGCGGATGGCGCGGCGCCTGGCGGAACTGGCCGCTTATCGCGAGGCGTTGGCGAAAATGCGCGGGCCGCTCTATTCGCGCCTCGACGCCGCCCGCGACGCTGCGGCGCGCTGTGGCGCGGTGGTGCTGCTGAAGGGCCCCGACACGGTGATCGCCGCCCCCGACGGGCGCGCGCGCATCCATTCCGCCTTCGATGTTCCCTGGCTTGCCACCGCCGGTGCCGGCGACGTGCTGGCCGGGATCATCGCCGGCCTGCTGGCCCGCGGCCTGCCGGCGCTGGACGCCGCCAGCCTGGGCACGCTGGTCCATGCCAGGGCCGCGCGCCATGTCGGCCCCGGCCTGATCGCCGACGACCTGCCCGAGGCGCTGCCCGCGGTGCTGCGCCGGCCGGGGGGATGAAATTACCGCTCGCATGTGAAGCGCGGCTTTGCTAGAGAACGCGCCGTTGCGGGTGTGGCGAAATTGGCAGACGCACCAGATTTAGGTTCTGGCGCCGCAAGGCGTGGGGGTTCAAGTCCCTCCACCCGCACCATTCCCGCGTGAGGCGGATCGCCGCAGGAAGGCCGGTACGCCGGGCGGGTTTCCCCGCGGAATCGCGCTGTTGCCCGCGGGTCTGCCTTGGTCCCCTGTCCGGCCGGGCCTGGCCGCTTTGATCCCTATCAAAGCCTGCCGCCTCGAAATGTGCCCTTACGATGTGGCAATTGTCCGAGGATGGAAATGACCCGACTTTTCATGATTCTGCTGTCGATCAGCCTGACCACGCTTGCCGGGATCGGCGTGATCATCGTCCTGGCGATGGGATTTTACGATCTGCGCGCCATTCTCCTGGCTGCCGCCGGGGGCGCGGTCATCGCCTTGCCGATCACCTGGTATATCGCGATGAAGCTGCGGGACACCATGGGCTAGCGCGGATTCGACTTAGTCCGGGTCATATCCGGCGGGCTCGAAGTAGTTCCGGCATTCCTCGGGGGTGAAGGCGGATAGACAGTCGGCGACGGCTGACCA